>VXME01000016.1 GCA_009861545.1 Acidobacteriota bacterium
GCGAGCAGATCGCCGAGATTCGCAAGTACATCGTCGATCACTTGGGCGACCACGGTGCCGCGGATTGATGTAAGGTCTCGAGCGAAGCGTCAGCCTACCGCGGCTGCCAGTCCTCGACGGCCTTCGTCTCTTCCGTCTCCTTGCTCGCGCCGAGATCGCGCAGCGCCTGCGCCGAGTTGCCGCTCGGGTACCGCGTGATGTCCGGCCGCTCGAGGCGCCGCGCCTCGGCGCGCTCCGCAAGCGTCAACGCGGTCGTTCCCTGGCCGTTCCTCAGGTTCAGGTCGGCGCCGTTCTCGGCGAGCAGCTCGACCACCGTGGCGTAGTTGCGCTGCGCGGCGCTGTGCACCGGCGCCGTGCCCACGTGGTCGGTCCGGTTGACGTCGGCCCCGTGCTCGATGGCCGCCCTTGCCGCCTCGTACGCCGCGCGTTCCTCCCGGTCGGGGTTTCGCAACGAACTGTTGAAGCGCCGCCCGCGGTTGTTGGCCCCGCTGACCGCGGCCAGCAGCGGCGTCTGGAAGCCGCCGGCGATGTGCGGCGGTCCGATGCCCCCGGCCCGCTCGAAGACGTACGCCCAGCGCTCGAGCGTGGTCAGGCCCGGATCGGCGCCCCAGGCGGCCAGCGCCCGCATGATGTTTGCCTCCTGGTAGAAGGCGGCGAGCCAGTACGGCGTGGCGCTGACGTGCTGGGGCGCGATGGCCCAGTCCTGGCCGGCGCGGCGCAGCGGCGTGCCCTTTTCGAGGCGCGCGTTCGGGTCCGCGCCGCCGGCCAGCAGCGCGGTCGCCAGTTCGAGGTCCCCCCGCAGGATCGCGGCGTGCAGCGGCGCGTACCCGGCCCCGATATCGTTCGGATCGGCGCCTGCCGCCAGCGCGAACCGCACGAAGTCGACGTGGCCGCTGTGGGCCGCCACCACCAGCACGCTCGCGCCGGTGGGCGCCGCGTCGTCGATGTCCGCGCCGGCGCCGACGAGCCGCCGCCCCGCCTCGACGTCGCCGTGGCGGGCTGCGAACAGCAGCGGCGTATACCCGCCGCGGTTCCAGATGACGCCCTGGTCGTACTGCGATCCATTCGTGGCCGCGGCGTGCATCATCCGGGGCCGGATGCGGGAGCGGGCGTCGACGCGAGCACCGTGGGCGAGGAGTACCTCGATGACCTCGTGATGGCCCTGCGCCACGGCCCACATCAGCGCGGTCTGCGCGCGCGAGCGTTCCTTCGCGTTCAAGTCGGCGCCGCGGGCCGCGAGGTGCCGCACCGCGTCGGCGTTCCCGGTCCGCGAGGCGGTCATCACCGGGGTTTCGCCGTTGTGCAGCGCGATGTCCGGATCGGCGCCCGCCTCGAGCAGCCGTTCGACCATGACGGCGCTGCCGTTGTCGGCGGCCAGCCAGAGCGGCGTGGCCCCGAGCTCGTTGGTGGCGTTGACGTCGGTTCCGGCGTCGAGCAGGAGCGCCGCGGTCTCGTGATCGTCCCGATAGGCCGCCCAATGGAGGGCGGTGGCGCCGTCAGGCTGCGCGGCGTCCACGTCCGCTCCTTCGGCGAGGAGGGTCCGGACGGCGTCGGTATCCTGGGCTCGCGCCGCATCGACGATCGCCGGCGCGTCGACGCCGTTGGCCGCCGCACCGGCAACGGGGGCCGCCGCGATGCCGATCGCCAGGAGGGCGGGAAGCCAGGCTGCCGGGAATCCGCCGATCGCGATCCGCTTCGCCTTCATTTCTGGTGGCCTCCTGGCCGGCCGGCCTGCGAATATCCGCACCACTCCCGCCGCGCGCGGATTCGGGACCGACCGCCCATGGTAACGCAGCCCGCCGACGATTGACAACGCGCCGCCGATGCGGTCACACTACCGTGTCCCGGTACCTCTACCGCTCTTTATCCGAAAGGGGCTATTGGTGCGTAAACGCTGGTTCGCCGCGGGTATCGCTGTCGCCGTGACGTTGTCGAGCGCGGCGGCGGGGACGGCGTTCGCGCAGGCCGGGGAGTCCGCCGGAGCCATGTCCCCGCAGCGGGCGCTCCTCAATCGGTACTGCGTCACCTGCCACAACGAGCGCGTCGTCGCCGGCAACGGTTCGGGCATGATGGCCGAGCAGTTGCGCCTCGTCGGCCTGGCCCTCGACTCCGCCGACGTCGATAACGTCGCCGAGCACCCCGAGCTGTGGGAAAAGGTGGTGCGCAAGCTGCGCGTCGGCGCGATGCCCCCGCAGCCCCGGTCCCGCCCCGACAAGGAGACCTACGACGGCTTCCGCCGCTGGCTCGAGGACGAGCTCGACCGCGCCGCGGACGCGCGCCCGAACCCGGGCCGCACGCAGGCGTTCCACCGTCTGAACCAGGCGGAGTATCGCAACGTGATCCGTGACCTGCTCGACCTGGAGATCGACGTGGCCGCGCTGATCCCCGCCGACGCGCCGGACCGGAACGGCTTCGACAACATCGCCACCTCGCTCTCCCTGTCGCCCGCGCTGTTCGAGCGCTACGTCTCGGCCGCCAAGAAGATCGGCCGGCTCGCGATCGGCGAGGCGCCGACCGGCGGCGCCGAGATCGCGACCTACGACGTGCCCCTGAACCTGATCCAGAACGATCAGCAGAGCGAGGATCTGCCGTTCGGATCGCGCGGCGGCGCGGCCATCCGCCACCACTTCCCGGTGGACGGCGAGTACCGCATCAAGGTGCGGCTGCAGACGAACTACGTAGGCTACATTCGGGGCCTCGACGACGCGCACGAGATCGAGTTCCGGCTCGACGGACGGCGCATCGAGCGGTTTTCGTTCGGCGGCGAGGCGCCCGGGATGCCGGCGCCGATCAGCTTCGCCGGCAACATCCGCGGCACCGACGACTGGGAGGACTACGTCCTGCACGCGGACGACCCGCTGGAGGTGACCACGTCGGTCTCGGCGGGACCGCACACCGTCGGCGTCGCCTTCCCGCGCGAGACGTGGGAGGAGGAAGGCGTGCTGCAGCCGCGCCAGACCGGCTTCGCGCTGGCCATCAACGAGATGCCGGACGGGAACCCGGCCCTGAGCAGCTTGCAGATCACCGGGCCGCTGAGCGTCGACGGACCGGGCGACACGCCGACCCGGCAGCGCATCTTCACCTGCCGGCCGGATGCGGGGGCGACCGCGGCCGAGTCGGCGGCCTGCGCCAGTGAGATTCTGGGCACGCTGGCCCGCCGCGCGTATCGCCGCCCCGTGGACGAGGGCGACGTGGCGACGCTGCTCGAGTTCTACGAGTGGGGCCGGGCCGAGGGAGGCTTCGAGAAGGGGATTCAGTTCGCTCTCGAGCGGCTGCTGGCCGACCCCGACTTCCTCTACCGCGTCGAGCGCGACCCGGTCGACCTACCGGACGGGGCCGCCTATCCGGTCTCCGACGTCGAGCTCGCATCGCGCCTGTCGTTCTTCCTGTGGAGCAGCATTCCGGACGACGAACTGCTCGCGGCGGCCGAGAGCGGCACGCTGAGCGAGCCGGCCGTGCTCGACGCGCAGGTCCGGCGCATGATGGCCGACCCGCGCTCGCAGGCGATGGTGGACAACTTCGCCGGCCAGTGGCTCTACCTGCGCAACATGGGCGGCGTCTACCCCGATCCCCTCATCTTTCCGGAGTTCGACGAGAACCTGCGCGAGGCGTTCACCCGCGAGACGGAGCTGTTCATCGGCAACCAGTTGCGGTCCGACGCCAGCTTGCTCGAGCTGCTGTCGGCCGACTACACGTACGTCAACCAGCGGCTCGCCGAGCACTACGGCATCCCGAACATCTACGGGAACCGGTTTCGGCGGGTGAAGCTCGACGGCGCCCGGCGGGGCGGTCTCCTGGGCCACGGCAGCGTCATGACCGTGACCTCGTACCCGAACCGCACGTCGCCGGTGCTGCGCGGCAAGTGGGTGCTCGAGAACCTGCTCGGGGCGCCGCCGCCGGAGCCGCCGCCGGACATTCCGGCGCTTGAGGAGCGGAACGAGGACGGGGAGCCGGTGTCGATGCGCGAGGCGATGGCCCAGCATCGCGAGAACCCCGCCTGCTCGGTCTGCCACGCCCCGATGGACCCGATCGGGTTCGCGCTGCAGAACTACGACGCCATCGGCGGGTGGCGCGACGTCAACGAGGGGGGCACCCCCGTCGACGCCTCGGGCGTGCTGCCGGGCGGCGAGCGCTTCGAGGGCCGCGCCGGGCTCGACAACCTGCTCCTGGATCGACCGGACGAAATCGTCGGCACCGTCACCGAGAAACTGCTGATGTACGCGCTCGGGCGCGGCCTGGAGTACTACGACGCCCCGACCGTGCGCCAGATCGTGCGAGAGGCCGCTGGCGAGGACTACCGCTGGTCGTCTATCATTCTCGGCATCGTCAACAGCACCCCGTTCCAGATGCGGAGGTCAGACTCATGATCGTCACCCAGAAGTCCATCCCTCGCCGCACCGTCCTGCGCGGCATCGGCGCATCGCTCGCGCTGCCGTTCCTCGACAGCATGGCGCCGGCGTTCGCGGCCATCCGCAACACGGCGGCCCATCCGGTCCGGCGCTTCGGTGTCGTCTACGTGCCGAACGGCATGGCGATGAAGCACTTCACGCCGGCGGCCGAGGGCCTGGGCTTCGAGACCACCCGCATTCTGAAGCCCATCGAGGCCTTCAAGGACCAGATGCACGTCCTGACCGGCCTGAACGGGGTAGCGAGCAACGCGGGCGTGCACGCCAGCGCCGCGACGCGGTTCCTGACCGGCGTGACCCCGGCGCGGACCGAGTCGAATCTACAGGCAGGGGTCTCCGTCGATCAGCTCATCGCGCGGAGCTTCGAGCAGCACACGCAGCTCGCCTCCCTGGAAATCGCGCTCGACAGCCGCGACGTCTCCGGGTCGTGCGACGTCGGCTTCAGTTGCACCTACACGAACACGATCTCCTGGCGCAGCGACACGACGCCGCTGTCCGGAGAGAACAACCCGCGCGCGGTCTTCGAGCGGCTCTTCGGCGACGCCGGCTCGACGGACTCGGCCGCGCGGCTGGCCCGCATCCGCAAGGACCGGAGCATTCTCGACTCGGTGACCGAGAAGATCGACGCGCTGCAGCGCGGGCTCGGGCCGAACGACCGCGTGCGCGTCACCGAGTATCTGGAAGCGGTGCGCGACATCGAGCGGCGCATCCAGAGGGCGGAGGAGCAGAGCGACCGCGAGCTGCCCGAGGTCGATCAGCCGGCGGGAATCCCGGCGACCTACGCCGAGCACGCCAGGCTGATGTTCGACCTGATGCTCCTGGCGTACCAGACCGACCTGACCCGCGTCAGCACCTACATGATGGCGCGCGAGATCAGCGGCCGGACGTATCCGGAGATCGGGGTGCCCGACTCGCACCACCCGACCTCGCACCATCGCGACGACCCGACCCTCTACGAGAAGATCGCGAAGATCAACGAGTTCCACATCTCGCTCTTCGGGTACTTCCTCGAGAAGGCGCGCGCGACGCCGGACGGCGACGGCAACCTGCTCGACCACATGATGCTGCTCTACGGCGCCGGGATGTCCGACAGCAACCTGCACGACAACAAGGGGCTGCCGGTGGTCCTGGTCGGCGGCGCGTCGGGCCAGCTCAAGCCGGGCGGGCGTCATCTGGTCTACAAGGAGAAGACGCCGGCCACCAACCTGCACCTGACCATCCTCGACAAGATGGGTGTGCCGGTCGAGCGCATCGCCGACAGCACCGGCCCGCTGAATCTGTTGCCGGTCAGCTAGTCCAGTCCGCGCAGAGCGCGGTGGAACATCGAGGGCCCGGCAGCAATGCCGGGCCTTTTTCTTTGCGCGGGTTCATGTTTCGGCACCGGGGCGTCAGGTCGGTCGCCCGTCCGCTGGCGCGCAGGATGCGGAATGTTAGGCTATCGGCCTACTTCGGAGGTACTTGGATGGCCCGAGTCTCGATCACCGTCAACGGGAAGCGGCGCACCGCGGACGTCGAGCCGCGCCTGCTGCTGGTTCATTTTCTGCGCGAGCACCTGAACCTGACCGGCGCGCACGTCGGCTGCGACACGAGCCAGTGCGGCGCCTGCACGGTGCTGGTCGACGGGCGGAGCGCGAAGTCGTGCACGATCTTCGCGGTGCAGGCCGACGGCGCGGAGGTGACGACCATCGAGGGGCTGGCCGACGGCGACCGCCTGCATCCGCTGCAGGAGGGGTTCTGGGAAGAGCACGGGCTGCAGTGCGGCTACTGTACGCCCGGGATGATCCTGTCGGCCGTGAATCTGCTGGAAGACAACCCGGCGCCGACCGAGCAGGAGATTCGTGACGGCCTCGACGGCAATCTCTGCCGCTGCACGGGCTATCAGCACATCGTCAACGCCATTCAGCACGCGGCCGAGCGGATGGGGCGATCGGACGCCGCCGCGTCGCCGCGTCGATGACCTCGGCGTTTCCGCCGGCGTCGGCCGAGCTCCTGTGCCGCGAGCGGTGCTTCGCGGCGCATCGCGCCGGTCGCTATCTGGTCGCCGAGTTGCTGGCGCCGCATCGCGTGCTGAGCAACTCCGCGCACGTGGGGGGGCAGCGGGAGGACCTGCGCTATCTCGTCAACCACCAGAGCTGCGAAGCGACCGGTGACAGGGAGCGCCACGACCTGATCGCCGCCGCCGGGCAGGTTGCCTACCACCACCGGGTGTGCGCCGAGCTGGGACTGGACCCGGACGAGACCGCGGTCCTGGGCACCGCGGCCAACATGGTCTACGCCGCCCACCGCACCGCGACCTTCGACTTCCTGCGGGTGGATGCGTTCACGACGGCCGGCGTGGCCGGTAACGCGGCGCGCGCGGGCGATCCCGCGGCCTGGACGGAGACCGACGAGGGTTGGCGCCGGGTGTCGCCGCCGCCCGGCACCATCAACACGATCCTGCTGATCGATTGTCCCGTAACGCCTGCGGCCCACGCTCGGGCCGTGGTGACGATGACCGAGGCGAAGTCGGCCGCGCTGGCCGATCTGGCGGTTCCCAGCCGCTATTCCCCAACCATCGCAACCGGGACCGGCACCGATCAGTTCTGCCTCGCCGCACCGCTCGACCCCGAACGACGCTCGAAGGAGTCGACGAGCCCGCACGTGAAGCTGGGCGAGATCATCGGCGTCGCGGTGAAGGAGTCGGTCGCCGAGGCGCTGCGCTGGCAGAACGGCCTGGAGGCGTCCTACACGCGCGGGCTCTTCCACGCACTCGGCCGCTTCGGTCTTACCGAGGCGCGGGCCATGGAGCGTCTGGCCGAACTGCTCCCGGCGGCGCGTTACGAGCTGCTCGACAAGAACCGCAAGGCGGTTTTCTTCGAGCCCGGGGTCGGCGCGGCGGCGTACGCGCTGGCGGCGGTGGTGGATCGGGTCCGGTGCGGCACCATTCCCGAAGGGCTGGCGCAAGAGGCGCTGCGCTGTCAGGCCGCCTGCGTCGCCTGCGCCCTGGCCGGCCGGCCGGACCGCTGGACGGCGTTCCGGATCGAGCTGATGGAGACATCCGGCGATCCCGTCGAGCTGGTTCTGCGAGCGATCGCGGCCGGGTGGCAGGCGAAGTGGGCCTGATCGCAGCCGTGACCATCGGGCGGCCGGCGTGGACCTGAGCAGCCTGGCTCCCCGCGCGGACCTGTTGGCGGCGGCGGTGGTGCTGGATCTCCTCTTCGGGGACCCCGCGTATCGCTGGCATCCGATTCGCCTGATCGGCGGCTCCCTGACCTGCATCGAGGTGCGGTTGCGCGCGGTCGGCGCCGACGGCCGCAGCGGCGGGTGCGTGCTCTTCGTGGTGCTGGCGCTCGTCTGGTGCGGGAGCGCCGCGGCGCTCGTGGCCGGTGCGGCGCGGCTGCATCCCGCGGCGGCCGTTGCAGCCCACCTGTTCGCGCTCTACAGCCTCATCGCACTCGGGGACCTGCTGAAGCATGCGGGTGACGTGGACGCGGCCGTCACGACGGGCGATCTTGCCGCTGCCCGGACGGCGGCGGGACGACTCGTCGGGCGCGACACCGAGCCGATGGACGGCGCCGCCTGCCGCCGGAGCGCCATCGAGAGCCTGGGCGAGAGCCTGGTAGACGGGGTGGTCTCGCCCATCTTCTGGTACGCGGCGGCGGGCGTGCCGGGTATCGTGCTCTTCAAGGTGGTCAGCACCATGGACTCGATGGTCGGCTACAAGTCCGAACGCTACCGCGACTTCGGCTGGTGCGGCGCCCGCCTCGACGACCTGCTGAACCTGGTGCCGGCGCGGGTGACCTGGCTGCTCATCGCTGCCGCCGCGGCGCTGATTCCGGGAGCCTCCGGCGGGGAGGCCCTGCGCTGGGGCTGGCGGCAGCATGCGGTCGTGCCGGGGCCGAACGCCGGCTGGAGCGAAACCGCCCTCGCCGGCGCGATCCGGCGCCGCCTGGCGGGTCCGATCCGGCTGCAGGGCCTGCTCGTGACCGACGTCTGGATCGGCGATCCCTCCTCGGCCGAGGGCGGTTCGGAAGAGGACTACCGGCGGGCGCGCGGTACGGTGCTGCTGGCCGCTGCCCTTGCCGCCGGGGGTATCGCTGGACTGCTGGTCTGGGCGCGAAGCCCGTGGTGGGAGTGGTGAGAGCCCGCGCGGCGCCGGCGTTCCGCCGCACCCGGCGGTCGACGCGGCGCTGCCCGCGGATCCCGTGCGCCCGGCGCCCGATCATTTTGCGCGGTGGTTCGCCCGCCCGCGCAGTACAATCGCGGTACGGGCATCCGCCCGGAAACGGAGGAAACGCACGATGATGGAAGGCATGCAGTTCATCTTCCGATGGCTCCACGTGTTCGTGGGGATCATCTGGATCGGGCACCTCTACTTCTTCAACTTCGTGAACGCGCCACTGGCCGCGAAGCTCGACGGGCCGACCAAGCAGAAGGTGGTCCCCGAGCTCATGCCGCGGGCTCTCTTCTGGTTCCGGTGGGGCGCCGCCTGGACCTGGATCACCGGGGTCCTGCTGCTCCTGCTCGTCTTCTACCACGGCGGGCTGGCGATAGAAACCGACGCGAGCTGGGGGGCGGCCGCCATCGCGATGATCGCGGTGACCTTCCTGGCGGTCTTCGTCTACGACGCGCTGTGGAGCAGCGGCCTGAAGTCCAACGTCCGCGCCGCCACGATCGTCTCGTTCGTGCTGCTGGCCATCGTCGTCTGGATGTTCGTGGAGGTCGGCGGATTCCCGCCGCGATCGGTGCTGATTCACACCGGCGCCATGTTCGGAACGATCATGGCGTTCAACGTGTGGTTCCGGATCTGGCCGGCGCAGCAGCGGATCATCGCCGCCGTGAAGGCCGGCAAGGCGCCCGAGGCCGCCGACCCGGCGCTCGCGGGGTTGCGCTCCAAGCACAACACCTACATGTCGTTGCCGCTGCTGTGGGCGATGGCCAACCAGCACGCGACGCCCTTCTTCGGCGGCAACTTCGGGATCCCGAGCGACCTCTACTGGTTGGTCTGGCTTGCTGCCATCGTCTTGGGGTGGCACATCATCTTCCACTGCTACCGCATCGCCGGCCGCGTGTCCGGGATGTAGAGTTCGGCTCCGGGGCCGGCGCGGAGCCGGCCCCGGGCGTGGTCCGCGGGTGTCCACGACCCGCCCCTTTCACCATCATGGAACACGACGCACTCGCCCCTGTCATCGGCTTCCGGCCGCGTCCACAGGCTCACCGGAGAGCCCGGACGCTGCTTCGCCGCGTTGTCCGCGCCTCGATTTCCGTCCCGCTCGTACCGCTACTGGCGGGCGGCATGGTCGCCGCCTGCGGGACGGCGTCCCCGCCGGAACGGCCGGAGGAACCTGCCGGCCGCATCGTGAGCCTGGACTACTGCGCGGACCAGTTCGTTCTCGGCCTGGCCGATCGCGAGCGCATCCTGGCGCTGTCGCCCGACGCGGACAAGGACTTCTCCTATCTCCGCGCGGAGGCGGCGGGACTGCCGACGGTCCGTCCGCGTGCGGAGGACGTCCTGGCGCTGGAGCCGGATCTGGTGGTGCGCAACTACGGGGGCGGGCCGCGGGCTGCCGCCTTCTTCGAGCGGGCCGGCGTGCCGGTGCTGCAGATCGACTTCGCGCCCGATATCGAGGCGGTTCGCGACCGTATCCGGCAGGCCGCCGCGGTGTTGGCGGTACGCGGCCGCGGCGAAGCGCTGATCGCGGAGATGGATGCCCGACTCGCGCGCGCACGGGCCGCCGCGCCGGATGCGGACACGCTGTACCTCGCTCCGTCGGGCGTCGCCGCCGGTTCCGGAACGTTCGTGAATCACCTGATCGCCGCTGCCGGGCTGGACAATTTCAGCGACGGGAGCGGCTGGCGCTCGATTCCCCTCGAACGGCTCGTCTACGAGACGCCGGACCTGTATGCCGTGCCGGTGTTCGAGCGCACCAACCACAACATGGTCTGGACGCCGTTCCGACATCCGCTGGCGGTGCGCCGGGTACAGGCAGGGCCCACACTGTCGATAGACGGCGCTACCACCACCTGCGGCGCGTGGTTCCTCGCCGACGCGGTCGAGGCGCTGGCGGCGGGCGCTGCCGAGAGCAGAAGCGGAACCGCGTTCTGATGCCTGCGTTCAGAACTCCAGGCCGGGCTGCGCGCGGATCCCCTGCTCCTTGTAGGGGTGCTTCACCGCCCGCATCTCGGTGACCAGGTCCGCGAAGTCCACCAGCGCCTCGGGCGCGTTGCGGCCGGTGATGACGACGTGCAGCATGTGCGGCTTCTCGCGCAGGACGGCGAGCACGTCGTCCACCGGGATCCAGCCGTAGTGCAGGGGATAGGTGAACTCGTCGAGGACGATCACGTCGTGCTCGTCGGCCCGGATCGCCGCCTCGACGTGCTCCCACTGCTCGCGCGCGAGGGCCGCGGTGCGCTCCAGGTCCTTCGACAGCCACGTGAAGCCGTCGCCGAGCGCCGACCAGGGGATCTCCAGCTTCTCGGCCGCGCGGCTCTCGCCGAAGCGCGATCCGGTGTGCTTCAGGAACTGGAACACCCGCACGCGCATGCCGCGGCCCCAGGCGCGTAGCACGACGCCGAGCGCCGCCGTCGTCTTGCCCTTGCCGTTGCCGGTGTTGACGACCACCAGGCCCTTCGTTTTCTTCGCCACACCTCGATTCTAGTCGCACCGGATGGACCGCGGGGCGGACCGTCGCCCACGGTCTGTTATCATTCTGGCTTCACTGTTCGTGGCCAGGTGCTCGGGAAGTTCGGTGCGATGCCGACGCTGCCCTCGCAACTGTGAGCAGGGACGAAATCCGCACGGCAGCCACTGTCCGTTGAGGACGGGAAGGCGCGGAGAGTAGGCGCGACCCTGCAAGCCAGGAGACCGGCTTGGCCATGCCTCACCCCGCTTCCGATGGGGAAGCCAAGGAGGACCCGTGGCCGATTGTGCCCCGCCGTTGGTTCGTCGTTCCTTCCGTGCTTCGTTCCGACCCTTCTTCCTGTCCCTGCTCGTCCCGAGTGCGGCGGCTGTCGCGCCTGCCACGACAACGCGCCGGGCCATCCGGGTCTTCCGCGGACCGTCGCCGTCGGCGGGAGGTTCGACCTGGGCGGGTGATCCGCCAGCGCGCGGGCGGGATTGACCATGCGGAACGACAGGGTGCTCATCGGGCTGCTGGGGGCGGCGGGTCTGGGCGCCGCCGCGACGGCCTGCCTGCTCGGCTCGACGCCGCTCGGGGCGGGGCGTGTGCTGGCGGCCCTGGTCGGCGCGGCCTCCCCGGGCGATGTGATCGTGGTGTGGGAGATCCGCCTGCCGCGGGCGCTGGCGGCCTTCGTGACCGGGGCCGCACTCGGCGTCTCGGGTGCGGCGTTACAGGGCCTGTTGCGCAATCCACTGGCCGAGCCGGGCGTGCTCGGCGTTTCGGCCACCGCAACGTTCGCCGCCACCTTCGTGATCTACTACGGGCTGATCGAGGTGGGAGCGTTCGCGCTGCCGGTCGCCGCGATCGCCGGCGCGCTGGCCGCGACCGCGCTGCTGACGGCCGCCGCGGTCCGCGTCGGGTCGATGGTGACGCTGATTCTCGTGGGCATCGGTCTCTCGAGCTTTGCCGGCGCGATGATGGCGCTGCTGATGAACCTGGCGCCGAACCCCTTCTCGCTCGCCGACATGCTCAACTGGACCCTGGGAAGCGTCGCCAACCGGAGCTTCGACGATCTGGTGCTGGCGGCGCCGTTCCTCGCGGCCGGATTCGCACTGTTGCTGGCGGCGCGTCGTGACCTCTCGGCGTTGACGTTGGGCGAGGAGGCGGCGGCCGGCGTCGGCGTCGACCTCCGGCGCGCGCGGCGGCTGGTCGTGGTCGGCGCGGGGCTGGCGCCCGGGGCGGCCGCCGCCACGGCCGGCGCGATCGGTTTCGTCGGGATAGTCGCGCCGCACCTGGTCCGCCGGTTGGTGGACCACGATCCCGCCCGGACGCTCGTGCCGGCGGCGCTGCTGGCCGGGGTGATTCTGGTGCTGGCGGATATCGGGGTGCGCCTGGCTCCCACCGCCGCCGAGCTCCGGCTCGGCGTGGTCGCCGCGCTCATCGGGGCGCCGGTCTTCATCTGGATCGCCGCGGGCAGAAGGCTGGGAAATGGCTGAGCTGACGGTCGACCGGCTGTGCGTGAGCCTGGGCGGCAGGCAGGTGGTGCGCGATGCGTCCTGGCGCCTTCGCGCGGGGGAGCTGGTGGCGCTGCTGGGCGCGAACGGCGCAGGCAAGACGACGGCGTTGCGCGCCGTGCTGGGACTGACCCCGCGCGCCGCCGGCGAGGTCCATGTCGGAGAGGACGACCCGATCCGCATGTCGCCGTCCGCGCGGGCGCGGTGCATCGCCTACCTGCCGCAGGTGCGTCCGCTGGCGTGGCCGGTGCGGGTGCGCGACGTCGTTGCGCTGGGCCGTTTCGCCTACGGCGCCCCGCCGGACCGGTTGGGGGCCGCCGACGAAAACGCGATCGCGCGTGCCGTGCGGGCGTGCGACCTGGAGCGGTTCGTCGAGCGATCCTGCACGACGTTGTCCGGGGGCGAGCTGGCGCGCGTGCACGTCGCTCGCGCGCTGGCCGCGGACGCGCCGTTCCTGCTGGCCGACGAGCCGACCGCGGCCCTCGATCCGCTGCACCAGCACCAGGTGATGCAATTGCTGCGCGCGGACGCCGATGCCGGCCGCGGCGTTCTGGTGGTGATGCACGACGCGGCGCTCGCGGCACGGCTCGCCGACCGCCTGCTCTGGATGGCGGACGGCCGGGTCGTCGCGGACGGCTCATCCGAGGCGACGTTGACGCCAACCCGTCTGGCCGAGGTCTACGGCGTGGACGCGGTCGTCCGTCGCATGCAGCGGGACTGGCTGATCTCGGTGACCGGCGCGGCCGCCGGCATCGCCGACCGTCGGTGACGTCGCTCAACAGGTTGGCACGATGCGTGCTCTATCTCCTCCGCGTACGCCCTGACCGGAAGGCGGCGTCACGGCGTGTGGTAGCTTGGAGGAGTCGTGCGCGCAGCCGCGCCGTCTGGAGGGGCCCCGCGATGATCCAACCTGCACCTGCCGCTGTGCCGATCCACTACCCGAGCTCGGACGGCAAGCCGATGGCGGAGAACGACGCCCAGCGCAGCGCCATCATGTACGGGATCGGCGCGCTGATGCGCCACTTCAGGGAACGCAGGGACGTGCACGTCTCCGGGGACCTATTGCTCTACTACGAGGAAGGAAACCCGCGGGTGTCGATCGCCCCGGACGTGTTCGTGGTGTTCGGCGTGGAGAAGCGCGAGCGGCTCAACTACAAGCTGTGGGAGGAGGGGCGGGCGCCGTCCTTCGTGCTGGAGGTGGCTTCGCGGAGCACGTGGCGGGACGACCTCGGGCGGAAGCGGTCGGTGTATGCCCGTCTCGGCGTGAGCGAGTACTGGCAGTACGACCCGACGGGCGAGTACCTGCCGGCGCGCCTGCAGGGGGAGCGGTTGACGCGGTCGGGCTACGTTCGTCAACCGGCGTTGACAGCACCGGACGGCGCCCTGACGCTCCGCAGCCGAACGTTGGCTCTGGAGCTGCGGGCGGCGCCGGGGCGGGAGATGCGCTTCCGGGATCCGGCGACGGGTGACGACCTGCGCAGCCACGACGAGGAAGCCGCAGGCCGTTTGACGGCGGAAACCCGTGTTGCGGCCGCCGAGACGCGCGTTGCGGCCGCCGAGACGCGCGCCGCGGCCGCGGCCGAAGACCGCGCGACGGAATCCGCGGCTCGCCTGGCCGCCGAAGCGCGGGCCACAGCCGCCGAGGCGCGGGTGGCGGAACTGGAAGCCCTCCTTCGCAAGCGGTCCGGTTGACGATCGCGCCGTGTAGCGTCTCTGCCGTATCGCCCCATCTGTTGCCCCTTGTTCCCGCCGGGGCGATCCCGTTAGGCTAACCGGCTGTGCCGGGAGTCTGCGTGCCGAGGTGTTGACGCAGACGACGCCGGGAATCTGCGCGCGCCGAGGTGCTGGCGCGGACGACGCTGATCTCACCCGGAGGGCAGGATGCCTCACGCCGCGATGAACCGCCGCGACGCGAACCGCGCGGCACGGAGCTAGACCATGGCCGCAACCCCCGTTCTGCCCAAGCTCGTCGGCCAGCGCGTCAAGCGGCGCGAGGATCCGCGCCTGATCCAGGGGCGCGGCACCTACGTCGACGACGTGAAGGTCGCCGGCATGCAGCACCTGGCGTTCAAGCGGAGCGACATCGCGCACGGCCGGATCCGCTCCATCGACACCAGCGCGGCCGAGGCGCTGGAAGGCGTGGAGGCGGTCTTCACCGGTGCGCAGATCGCCGACTTCCTCGCGCCGATGCCGATCGGCACGCCGTTCCCGTCGCCGGAGCACCGGGCGGTGGCAGTGGACACGGTCCGCTTCGTCGGCGATCCGGTCGCGGTGGTAGTGGCGAGCGACCGCTACGCGGCGCGCGACGCGGCCGACGCCATCGTCGTCGACTACGAGCCGCTGCCGGCGGTGGTCGATCCCGAGAAGGCGATGAGCGGCGAATCAGCGGTGTTGCACGCCGACTTCGAGAACAACGTCGCCCTCGGTCCGCTGCCGAGCGGCACCGGGGTCGGCCGCAAGGGGGCGGTGGACAACACGGCGGTGGACGCGGCGTTCGAGGCGGCGGACGTCGTGATCGCCCAGCGCATGGTGAACCAGCGCCTCGCGCCGAGCTCCATCGAGGCCCGCGGCGTGGTGGCGCACTACGAGCCGGGACGGGAGGCGCTGACCATCTGGTCGTCGAGCCAGAACCCGCACATCCTGCGCACCTTCGTGGCGCGGATGCTCGACCTGGGAGAGGACCGCGTGCGGGCCATCGCGCCCGAGGTCGGCGGCGGGTTCGGCGCGAAGATCAACATCTACGGCGAGGAGTACGTCGCCGCGGCGCTGTCGAAGCGGCTCGGGCTGCCGATCAAGTGGATCGAGGACCGGTCCGAGGCGTTTCTCGCCACCGTGCACGGACGCGACCTGATCGCCTATGTCGAGCTGGCGGCCGCGCGCGACGGCAAGGTGCTCGGCTTGCGGATGCGGATCATCGCCGACATCGGCGCCTACAACATGCTGCTCACCGCCGGGGTGCCGACCAACAGCATGACGATGGCCAACGCCACCTACGCGATTCCGGCCATCCGTGCGACGCTGACCGAGGTCTTCACCAACAAGACGCCGACCGACGCGTATCGCGGGGCGGGGCGTCCCGAGGCGGCCTACTTCGTCGAGCGGGCGATAGACATGCTCGCGCGCGAGCTCGAGATGGATCCGGCCGAGCTGCGGCGCAGGAATTTCATCCAGCCCGACCAGTTCCCCTTCAAGACCCAGACGGGGGCGGTCTACGACTCGGGCGACTACGAGAAGGCGCTCGACCACGCCCTGCACGTTTCCGGCTGGGAGCAGCTCCAGTCCGAGCGGGACGCGGCACGCGCCGACGGCCGCCTGGTGGGCCTCGGACTGTCGATGTACGTCGAGATCTGCGGCATGGGACCCTCGTCGTCGCTCCCCCCCGGCGGCTGGGAGCACTCGCAGGTCACCGTCGAGCGCGACGGCCGGATCAGCGCGACGACCGGCGTCTCCCCGCACGGCCAGGGCAACGAGACCACCTTCGCCCAGATGCTGGCCGATCAGTTCGGCGTGCCGCTCGACCACGTGACGATCCACCACGGCGACACCGCGGTGGTGAAGCAGGGCATCGGCACCTTCGGCAGCCGGTCGCAGGCGGTCGGCGGGGCGGCGCTGCACGACGCGGGCGGGAAGGTGAAGGCCAAGATGGCGAAGTTCGCGGCGGCGCTGCTCGAAGCGCACGAGAGCGATCTCGTCTTCGAGAACGGGACCATCGCGGTCAAGGGCGCGCCGGCGTCGGCCAAGCCGTTCGCCGAGGTGGCCGCCTACGCCTACCGGCCGATCCGGCTCCCCGAGGGGCTGACCCCGGGCCTGAGCGACGAGGCGTTCTTCGAGCCGACGAACAACACCTATCCGTTCGGCTGCCACATCGCGATGCTGGAGGTCGACCGGGAGACCGGTGAGCCGCGGCTGCTGAAGATGGTGGCGGTCGACGACGCCGGCCACCTCATCAATCCGCTCATCGTCGAGGGGCAGATCCACGGCGGGCTCGCGCAGGGCATCGGGCAGGCGATGATCGAGGAGGTCGCCTACGACGCCGACGGGCAGCCGCTGACCGCATCCTTGATGGACTACGCGCTGCCGCGCGCGAGCGACTTCCCGCGCTTCGAGCTCGACAACACCGTCACCCCGACCCCGGTCAACCCGCTCGGGGCCAAGGGGGTCGGGGAAGCCGGGACCATCGGCTCGACCCCCTGCATCGTCGCCGCCGCAGTCGACGCCCTCAGCGGCTTCGGCGTGCGGCATCTCGACATGATGCTGCGGCCCGAGAAGCTGTGGCGCCTCATTCACGGCCAGTCGGCCAGGAGCTCCGACGCATGATCCCGACCGCCTTCGAGTACGAACGCGCCACCTCGCTCGACGACGCGCTCGCGAAGCTGGCCGCGGCCGGCGGCGCCGGCAAGCTGATCGCCGGCGGGCACAGCCTGGTGCCGCTGATGAAGCTGCGGCTGAGCGAGCCGACGGTGCTGATCGACATCGCGCACATCCCCGATTTCGCAGGTATTCGCGAGGTCGGCGGCGTGATCGAGATCGGCGCGGGGGCCACGCACCACGACGTGGCGACCTCGGCGCTGCTGGCAGAGCGGTGTCCGATGACGGCAGAGGCCGCCGCGACCATTGGCGACCAGCAGGTCCGCAACCGCGGGACCCTCGGCGGGAGCCTCGCGCACGCCGATCCGGCCGCCGACTACCCGGCTGTGATGCTGGCGCTGGATGCGGACCTCCACCTCAAGGGCCCCGGCGGCTGGCGCGCGGTCAAGGCGCGGGACTTCTTTCGGGGCATGCTGACCGTCGACCTCGCGCCGGACGAGATCCTCGCGAGGGTGACGTTCGCGCCGGTGCGCACGGCCGCCTACGCCAAGCTGCATCAGCGCGCGTCGCGATTCGCCATCGTCGGCGTGGCGGCGGCCGTCGACCTGCGAGACGGAACAGTCGCGTCGGCCCGCGTCGGCCTGACGGGCGCGTCGCCGTCACCGACCCGCCTGAAGAACGTCGAGGAAGCGCTGGCGGGCCGGCCAGTCTCTTCCGACACCGTCGCGGCCGCGGCCGCGGTCGCCGGCGACGGTGTCGAGGATCTCAACGAAGACATCCACGCCGGCGCCGAGTACCGTCGGGCCATGATCCGCGTCTTCACGCGGCGGGCGCTCGACCGGGCGCTGGCGCGGGCTGCCGTCTGACCGCGGCGGTCGATCTTCTTCCCACGGACTCGTCGCGGATCCGGTCCGCCCGCTCACGAACCGTGCAGTTCGGTCGTGAGCGCCGGAAGCCGATGTCCGGCATCCGGCCAAACGCGCGAGGCGTGCGTCTCAACCTGCATGGAGGCGGCAGGGCAATGGTGCCCGGCCGGGCATGACACGGAGGTACGCATGCACGGGGCGTCGACGATGCGGAAGGGACGGTGGATTGGGGTTCTCGCGGTGGTGGCCGCCGTGGCGGCGCTTCCTGCCGGCGTGGGGGCCGGGGGCAGCGGGGAGCAGGCGGAGCAAGAGAGGAAAGGGCGCCACGGGGCGTGGGCCGAAGTGCGGGCGCTCTTCGATGCCGGCGCGGACGGCAGCTACCTTGGCGTGAGGGTCGCCGACGTCGAAGAGGGCGCCGGGCCGAGCATGGCTCAGGAAGGGGCGGTCGTCGCGGAGGTGGTCGACGGCGCTCCCGCGGCAGCCGCGGGCATCGAGGCAGGCGACGTCATCGTGGAGTTCGATGGCGAGCGCATTCGCGGCGCGCGGCAGTTGACGCGGGTCGTTCGCGAGACGCCGGCGGGCCGTAGCGTCGCTGCGACCGTGTTTCGCGACGGTGCGCGCATCGACGTGAACGTGACCCCCGGCGCGCGTCCACGTCCCGACTGGCGGGCGAGTCTGCGCCGGACCGAGATCCCGGAGCCGGACGAGGCAGAGGCCGAGGCTTTCGTCTGGCGGGGTGATTCGGCCTTGCTGGAAGGGCTGCCGGACATCGTCAACGACGCCGTGATGTCCCTTGCGGGGCGCGCCCGGCTGGGTATTCGCGCGGAGTCCCTCGAGGGCCAGCTCGCCGGGTACTTCGGCGTTTCGGCCGGCGTCCTGGTCCGGCACGTCGAGGAGAACACCGTGGCGGCGGCGGCCGGCCTGCGGGCCGGGGACGTCATCACCGCGATCGACAGCGAGGCGGTGGACGATCTGCGCGCGCTTCGTCGGCGCGTCTCCGCGCTCGACCCGGGTACCGCGTTCGACATCGCGATCGTGCGCGATGGTGACGAGATGTCGTTGCCGGCCGAGCTCGCGGGCGAAGCGGAACGGCGGCCTCGCGGGCGGCGCCGGGGTACGGGTATCTGATCGACCGGCCGCCCGTGTCCGCTTCCTGCTCGGAGGATGCGGGCGGATTCCCTTTGCACGGTGACGGCTTGCGGTCTCCGCGCAGGCGTCGATGCGGCCGGAAGGGAGACCTCCCCGCGTATACTGGCGCCATGTCCAAGATCATCCAGGTCCTAGGTCCGTTGGCGGTCGGTCTCGCGGTGGCGGTCACGGCCGCGGGTCAAACCGGCGCGGCCGGCGGGGAGTGGCGCACCTACGGCGGCGATCTCGGCCATACCCGCTATGCGCCGCTCGATCGGATCGACGCCGGCAACTTCGGCGATCTCGAGGTGGCCTGGCGGTTCAAGACCGACAATCTCGGCCCGGTGCCGGAGTACCGCTTCCAGTCGACGCCGCTGGTGGTCGACGGCGTGATGTACACGACCGCCGGGTCGCGCAAGGCGGTGACGGCGCTCGACGCGGCGACCGGCGAGATGCGCTGGATGTACAGCCTCGACGAAGGGGCGCGTGGCACCGCGGCGCCGCGGCAGCTCTCCGGCCGCGGCCTCGGGTACTGGGAGGCCGACGGGGAGCCGCCCCGGGTCGTCTACGTCACCCCGGGCTACCGGCTGATTGCGCTCGACGCGGCCACCGGCCGGCCGGTGCCGGAGTTCGGGACGGACGGCATGGTCGATCTGAAGCAGGAGGTTGACCAGCCGATCGACCCCGTCACGGGCGAGATCGGCCTGCACGCGACGCCGATGGTCGCCGGCGACGTCATCATCGTGGGCGCCGCCCACCGCACCGGCGGCAACCCGCGCAGCCGCGCCAACGTGAAGGGCTACGTCCGCGGCTACGACGCCCGCACCGGCGAGCGGCTCTGGATCTTCCACACCATTCCCCGGCCGGGTCAGTTCGGGCGCGAGACGTGGCTGGGCGACTCCGCCGTCTATACCGGCAACACCGGGGTATGGGGCCAGATCTCGGTGGACGTGGAGCTCGGCATGGTCTATCTGCCGGTCGAGGCGGCCACCGGCGACTACTACGGCGGCTACCGCCCGGGGGACAACCTGTTCGCCGAGAGCCTGGTGGCCGTGGACCTCTATACCGGCGAGCGGCGGTGGCACTTCCAGCTCGTGCACCACGGCATCTGGGACCATG
This sequence comes from Acidobacteriota bacterium, assembly GCA_009861545.1. Lineage (NCBI taxonomy): Bacteria > Pseudomonadati > Acidobacteriota > Acidobacteriota bacterium. The sequence goes on from VXME01000016.1 coordinate 19,941, forward strand.
ACATTCCGTGCGCGCCGATCCTGCTGGACCTGATGATCGACGGCGAGCTGGTAAAGGCGGTGGCCCAGCCCACAAAGCAGGCGTTCCTGTACGTCTTCAATCGCGAGACGGGCGAGCCGATCTGGCCGATCGAGGAGCGGCCGGTCGAGGCGGGAGACGTTCCCGGCGAGTGGTACTCGCCCACCCAGCCGTTTCCGACGAAGCCGCCCGGCTACGACCGGCAGGGGGTGACCCTGGACGATCTGATCGACTTCACGCCGGCGCTGCGGGCCGCTGCGGTCGAGAGGGCCTCCTTCTTCAAGCTCGGACCGCTATTCACGCCCCCGGTCGTGAGTCAGCTCGATGGACCGATCGGGACGCTGATGGCCCCGGCCCAGGGGGGCGGCACCAACTGGCCAGGCGGCTCCTACGATCCGGAGACCGGCATCCTGTACGTCTCGTCCAACAGCTCGCTCGGCCTGCTCTCCATCGTGCCTCCTTATCCGGGGCAGTCGGACATGGACTACATCCAGGGCAACGCGGTCGCCGGCCCGCGGACGTCCGGCGGAGCGGGATCGAGCGCAGGCGGCGGACGCACCGAGTTCGAGGTGCCGCCGCGCCCGCGGTTGACCGCCGAGCAGCGCCAGCGCGCGCGGCTCACCATCCAGGGGCTGCCGCTGCTCAAGCCGCCCTACGGCATCATCGCGGCCATCGACATGAACCGCGGCGAAATCCTGTGGCGGATCCCCCACGGTGCGACGCCGGATAACGTCCGCAATCACCCGGCCTTGCAGGGCCTCGACATCCCGCGCACCGGCCAGCGCGGCAGCGTTGGCACGCTGGTGACCCGCACGCTGCTGATCGCGGGCGATCCCGGGACCCACACCCTGCCGTCGGGCGAGCGCGGCGCGATGCTGCGCGCCTACGACAAGGCGACCGGGGACGAGGTGGGCACCGTGTTCCTGCCGGCGCAGCAGTCCGGGTCGCCGATGACCTACCTGCTCGACGGCGTGCAGTACCTGGTGATCGCCGTCAGCGGCGCGGGCTATTCGGGCGAGCTGATCGCGTTCCGGCTGCCGGCCTGACGCGCATCGTCGCTGGCTGGTTTCGCCGGTCCCGAGTCTGGGCCGGCGGGTTACTCGGCGCGCTCGACCACGATTTCGGAGCCGCTGGGGGGGGCCCCCCCCCCCCCGCCGGGGCCGCGAGGGGGCCCGCGCCGCCGGGTCCTCGTTCGCCGCCCCCGCCACGAGGGAGCGGGGCGCGAGCGGGGGGGGGTGTTAAAA
>VXME01000017.1:0-62958 GCA_009861545.1 Acidobacteriota bacterium
CCCCGCCCCCCGCCCGCCCGAGCTGGCGGCAGGGGAACGACTGCCCGGCGGCGCCAGCGGGCAACTGTTCGTGGGCGACGACGGCGTGATCGGCGCCGACATGTACGGCCGAGAGCCGCGCGTCTTTCCCACCGCGCTGCACGAGGACGTGATGGCCAGCCCGCCGCCGAAGAAGTACCCGCGCTCGGCCGGTGTCTACCGCGAGTGGATCGACGCCTGCAAGGACAACGGCGCGGCCGGGTCCAGCTTCGAGGCGCACGCCGGTCCGCTGACCGAGGTCGTGCTGCTCGGCAACCTGGCCGTTCGCAGCGGCGCCGCCATCGAGTGGGACGCCGAGCGGATGCGCGTCACGAACGTGCCGGAGGCGAACGCGTTCCTCGACGAGGAGTATCGCGAGGGCTGGAGCCTCCGAGGGCGTACGGGGTGACCGGCGAGCGCCGATGATCCTGCGTGAGTCGATCACGCGGCGCAAGTAGGGAGTGCCGCTCGGCTTGATGCCGGGTGGCGCGCCCCCGAATGGAGCGTTCTGCGGTGCAGACGCCTAGAACTGGTCGTTCGCAGCCGCGGGGACGTCGCGGATCTTCTCCTGCACGGTGCCCGGGATTCCCAGCCGCGTGTTGGCGCCGAGCCGCTCGAGCAGCGCCGCGCTCTCCGGCCAGCTCTGGAACTGGAACGACTGCTTGGTTCCCTCCGCGATGCGGTAGGGCGTGCGGCCGCGGAAATCGCGCGCGTCTATGTCGGCGCCCTCGGCCACCAGGTACTCGATCACCTCGTTCAGCCCGCGGTACGCCGCGCCGTGGAGAGCGGTGAAGTCGGCCTCGTTGGCGGCGTTGATGTCGGCCCCCGCCTCCAGCAGGATACGGACCGCGGCCTCGGCGCTCTCGGAGCGGACCCCGCGCGGCTCGCGCGGGGTGTAGGTGGCGCGGCCGAGACCTGCGGCCACCATGAACGGCGTCGTGCCGTCGTCGGTCGTCACGTGCTGGTCGGCGCCCGCGGCCAGCAAGGTCCGGATGATTTCCAGCGCTCCGCCGCCGCCGCTGTTGGCCGCGTACGCCGCGACCCAGAGAGGAGTCGCTCCGCGCAGGTCTCCGGTGCCGGTGGCGAAGCCTTCGAACGCGCCCTTGGTCGGGTGGCCGATGTAGCTCATGAACATGGCCGACGTCGTGATCCGCGCATCCACGTCGGCACCGCGCTCGAGGAGCGCCTGCACGAGGGACAGCCGCCGATCCGGGGGCAGGTTGCGCCCGCGGAACCGCGCGCCGTAGCCGTGGCCGCGCGACCAGTCGCCGAGCCAGGTGCCGACGTTGCCGGCAGCCACGTGCAGCGCGCGGATGCCGCCCATCGCGCCGTTCGGGTCGGCGCCCCGCCTGAGCAGGAAGCGGGCGAACGCGTCCTGGCCGTTCGCGATGGCGTAGGGCAGGGCATGGGTGCCGTCCGCTCCCGCGTCGTTGACGTCGACGCCGGCGGCGATGAGCGCTTCGGCCATCGGGATGTCGCCGTTGGCCGCCGCGAACAGCAGCGACGTGAAGCCGTCGGCGGTCGACGTCGCCGGTTGGGCGCCGGCATCGAGAAGCGCGCGCGCCACGTCGGCGTGCGAGCCGGCCACCGCCCACATCAGCGCCGTGCCGCTCGTGGCGCCGGTGCGGGCGTTCACCTCCGCGCCGCCGGCCAGCAGCGCGTCGACGACCGCCGGGCTCCCGGTGCGCGCGGCCACCATCAGCGGCGTCAGCCCGCTGGCGCGAGCGGCGTTGACGTCGGCGCCCGCCGCCAGCAGCGTCTCGACCATCGAGAGGCTCGCGTTCTCGGCGGCCCGATCGAGCGGCGTCACGCCGTGATCGTCGGCCGTGGTCACGTCGGCGCCCGCGGCCAGCAGCAGCCCGGCCATGTCGAGGTCGTTCCAGTGGGCCGCCCAGAGCAGGGCGGTGGACCCGTCCGCCCACCGCGCGTCGACGTCCGCGCCCCGCTCGACGAGCGTGCGAACCGCCTCGGCGTCCTGGGCGGCCGCGGCCTCCACCACGCGCGTGTCCTGCGCGCGCGCATCCTGTGCGGCAAAGAGCAACGCCACACCGGCCATCGCCGACGCCATGACGAACAGACCCGCCGATCGATACATGCTGGCGCTCATCGTCCTGTCTCCCGGGAGTCCGTGACCGAAGGCGCGGGCTCCTCACGCTCCGCGTGTCGATTACGACGATGTCGACCGATGCCGCCCACTATACGCAGGCTGGCGGCAGCCGTCCATCCGATTGATTCGAGTACGGGGCGGCCCGGCCCGCTCGAGTCCTCCGGTACCGGAAGTCTGCGCCGCAGAAGCGGTGCAGAATTCCGGAATGGTCTGGTTGGGCGGAACGACGGAGCCCCAGGCGACGGTTTCCGGGCTATACTGCGTTCCGACCTCTAACAGAAACAGGCTTTTCGGATCGCGGACCACGAGGCGGACGACCATGTTCATGCCGAGGCTTTCGGGCGCCGTGGGACTCGTCGGAATCGTGATCGCCGCGGGTGCGCTCCCGCACGCCGCACCCCTCGAGGCGGCGGGCGCCACACCGGCCGAGGCCGCAGGGGCGCCGGCGGGGCAAGCGGCGCCGTCGGACGAACCCCTCTCGCGGGCGATCTTCGACCGCTACTGCATTACCTGCCACAACGAGCGGCTGCAGACGGCCGGCCTCATGCTCGACCGGCTGGACGTCGAGGATGTCGCCGGCAGCGCCGACGTGCTCGAGAAGGTCGTGCGCAAGCTGCGGGCCGGGCAGATGCCGCCGGAGGGGCGCCCGCGGCCGGCGCCCGCCGCCATCGATGCCTTCGCGACCTCGCTCGAGACGGCCCTCGACCGGGTGGCCGCCGCCGATCCCAATCCGGGACGGGTGGTCTCGCGCCGGCTGAACCGCGTGGAGTACGTCAACGCCATCGAGGACCTGCTGGGGCTGGAGGTCGACGGCGAGGCGCTGCTGCCGAGCGACATGGCCGGCTTCGGCTTCGACAACAACGCCGAGGTGTTGTCCATCACGCCGGCGCTGATGTCCCGCTACATCGCGGCCGCGACCAAGATCAGCCGTGCGGCGATCGGCAGCCCGGACAACAGGCCGGTCATGCAGGTCTATCGCACGGGGTTCGAGCGCCGCGACGTCCGTCTCGACGAGCGGATGCCGTTCGCCAGCCACGGCGGCCTCGCCGTGCGCCATCACTTCCCGCTCGACGGCGAGTACGTCTTCACGATCCGGATGAAGCGCAACGGCACCAGCCAGGCCATCGAGGGGATCGGCGAGCGGGCGCATCAGATCGAGGTGCGGGTGGACCGGGCGCTCGTTCAGCGCTACGAGGTCGGCGGCGAGTATCCCGGGCCGGATCCCGGCTCGCTGATCGCGCCGCGCGAGGACGACGTCGCGGGACAGCGGTTGCACGAGTACCGCATGACCGCCGACGGCGGGATGACGTTCCGCCTGCCGCTCGCGGCGGGCTCGCGCCTGGTGTCGGTTTCGTTCACCGACGCCGCCCCGAGCCCGGCGGCGGTCACCGACCTGCCCGCCATCGGGATGCTCTACATCGCCGGTCCGTTCGACGGCGCGGTGCCGGCGGACACGGCCAGCCGCCAGCGGATCTTCGTCTGCCGCCCCGCCGACGCGACTCTGGCCGCGGAGGAGGCATGCGCGGGGGAGATCCTCGGGTCGCTGGCGCGCCGCGCGTACCGCCGTCCCGTCACCGGGACGGAGGTCGAGGCGCTGCTGGCCGCGTACCGCGAGGGACGCGCCGAGCGCGACTTCGAGGCGGGCGTCGAGCGCGGGCTGGAGACGCTGCTCGCGATGCCGCAGTTCCTGCTCCGGGTCGAGGCCCGGCCGGTGGATGCGCGGCCCGGCGAGGTCCATCCGCTGCGCGATATCGAGCTGGCGTCGCGGCTGTCGTTCTTCCTCTGGCGCAGCCTGCCCGACGACGAGCTGATCGACCTGGGGGCGATCCGCCGGCTGAGCGATCCGGCCGTGCTCTCGGCCCAGGTGCGGCGGATGCTGGCTGACGGGCGCGCCAGCCGCTTCATGAACGACTTCGTCGGCCAGTGGCTGCAGATGCGCGACCTCGGGTCGCACGAGCCGGACGACCGGCTGTTCGCGGCGTTCGACGACACGCTGCGCGCGGCGATGGTGCGCGAGACCGAGCTGTTCTTCGAGAGCCAGGTGCGCCACGACCGCCCGATTCCCGAGCTGCTCGAGGCGGACTACACGTTCCTGAACGAGCAGTTGGCCCGGCACTACGGCGTGGAGGATGTCTACGGCAGCCATTTCCGGCGCGTGGCGTGGAACGACGACCGGCGGCACGGGCTGCTCGGTCACGGGAGCCTGCTGACCGTAACGTCGTACGCCAACCGGACGTCGGTGGTCCTGCGCGGGAAGTGGGTGCTGGAAGCGCTGCTCGGCGCGCCGCCCCCGCCGGCGCCGGCCAACGTCCCGCCGCTGGAGGAGAGCGACGCGGCACAGCCCACCTCGCTGCGAGAGCGAATGGAGGCCCACCGGAGGAACCCGGTCTGCGCCAATTGCCATCGACGGATGGACCCGCTCGGCTTCGCGCTCGAGAACTTCGACGCGATCGGGCGCTGGCGCGACAAGGACGGCGGGGCCGACATCGACGCCGCCATCGAGCTGTCGGGGACAACCGTCGACAGCCCGCGCGCGTTCCGCCAGGCGCTGCTGCGCGAGGGGGACGGCGAGTTCGTCAGGACGGTGACGGAGAAGTTGCTGACCTACGCGCTCGGCCGCGGCGTCATGTACTACGACGCACCGGCGATCCGCCGGATGGTGCGCGCACTGGAGGGCGGCGGCTATCGCTGGTCGTCGCTCGTGCAGCAGGTCGTGTCGAGCGATCCGTTCCGGATGCAGCGGATACCGGACGCCGGCGACGGCGCGACGCCCGCGGCGGCCGGGCAGTAGTAGGCGGACTGGAAGGATGCGCACGCCCTTCGATGGCGCGCGCGGGGAATCGTCGCGGAGTTCGCATCAAGGGGAGAGAAGGCATGTTCATCAGCAAGATGCATCTGCCACGCCGGACCGTGTTGCGCGGGATCGGCGCGACGGTGGCGCTGCCGCTGCTCGACTGCATGGTCCCGGCGCTGACCGCGACCAGCAGGACCGCCGCGGCGCCGGTGCGGAGGTTCGGCATCTTCTACGTGCCCAACGGGATGTCGATGCCGTACTGGTCGCCGAAGGCGGAGGGGCCGCTCACCGCGGACGATCTGCCGCCCACGCTGCAGTCCGCCGGCAGCTTCGCGGACCGGATCCTGATGTGCGGCGGCCTGAACGACGAGGCGGCCAATCTGGTCAAGGGAGGCGGCGCGCACGCGCGCGCGGCCGGGACCTTCCTGACCTGCGTGCCGTTCCGGCACACCAACGGCGCCGACGTCTACGCCGAGACCACGATGGACCAGATCGCGGCGCGGGAGCTCTCCAAGGAGACGCAGATTACGTCGCTGGAGCTGGGGATCGAGCCGAACTCCATGCTGGGGACCTGCGGCGGCGCGTCCTGCGCCTACACCAACACCATCTCCTGGCGCACGCCGACGACGCCGCTGCCGACGGAGAACGATCCGCGCGCCGTGTTCGAGATGCTGTTCGGCACCAGCGGCAGCACCGACCCGGACGCACGGCTCGCCCGCATGAAGCGGGACCGGAGCATCCTGGACAGCGTCAACGAGGCCCTGGGCGATCTGGAGCTGGTTATCGGCGCCACCGACCGCAACAAGCTCGACGAGTACCTCGACGCGCTGCGCGACATCGAGCGGCGCATCCAGATGGCCGAGCAGCAGAGCGCCCGCGAGCTGCCGGTGGTCGATCAGCCGGTCGGCGTCCCGAGCGACTACGCCGAGCACGCGCGGCTGATGATGGATCTGCTGGGGCTTGCCTGGCAGACCGACCTGACCCGCATCAGCACGTTCATGCTGGCGCGCGAGATCAGCGGCCGGGCGTATCCCGAGGTGGGGGTGCCCGATTCGCACCACCCGCTCTCGCATCACCAGGACGAGCCGGCGAAGCTGGCACGGCTGCACAAGATCAACGAGCACCACTTCCGGCAGTTCGCCTACCTGGTGGAGAAGCTGGCCGCGCTGCCGGAGGGCGACGGCACGATGCTCGACCACACGCTGATGCTCTACGGCACCGGCATCAGCGACAGCAACACGCACTTCTACGACGACCTGCCGATCGCCCTGGTGGGCGGGACGAAGGCCGGCATCAAGGGCGGGCGCTACGTGCGCTACCCGCAGGGCACGCCGCTGGCGAACCTGTGGGTCACGGTGCTGGAGAAGCTGGGGCTGCCCGTGGAGACGTTCGGCGACAGCACGGGCCCGCTCGGCCGGTTGACGGATGTGTAACCCGGAGATCGTCGCCTTGCGGCTGCGCTTGCCGCCCGACCCGTCGGAATCGCAGCGACGGTTGGATCGGCGCACGCTTCTGAAGATGATGGGCGCCGCTGGCGCGTCGGCGTCTGTCGGAGCCCGGGGTGGCGTCTCGTTCGGACCGGCCAGGGTCCACGCGGCGGGCGGGGCCGGGAGCGCCGGTGCAGGGCAGGCGTCGGCCCCGGCCGGCATCGAGCCGTTCGAGGTGCGGGTCGCCGACACCGAGCTGGATGACCTGGGCCGCCGTCTCCAGTCTCCGCGCTGGCCGCCGGACTCGCCGGGCGAGCCGTGGTCCCATGGGACGGACCGCGCCTATCTGGAAGAGCTGATCGCCTACTGGCGCGACCAGTACGACTGGCGGACTCACGAGGCGGCGCTGAACGCGTTCGACCACTACACGACCCGCATCGACGGTCAGCTACTCCACTTCGTCCACCAGCGCGGACGCGGACCTGCGCCGCTGGCGCTGGTCATGTCGCACGGCTGGCCGGGCACGGTCTGGGAGATGCTCCCGTCGGTGATGGCGCTGGCCGACCCGGCGTCCCATGGCGGCGACGCGGCCGACGCGTTCGACGTGGTGGTGCCCTCCATTCCCGGCTTCGGATTCTCGGGCGAGCCGGCCGAGGGGACCGACGTCGTGCGCACGGCCGAGCTGTGGGTTGCCCTGATGGACCGGCTCGGCTACGAGCGCTTCGGCGCCTACGGCAGCGACTGGGGTGCGGGCATCACGCGCGTGCTCGGTGCCAGCTACCCGGACCGCCTGGTCGGCGTCCACACGCCCGGCGCGCCGCCGCGCCTGCAGCGGGAACCGCAGACCGACGACGAGCGCGACTATCTCGCGCGCGCCAACCTCTGGTCCATCGACGAGACCGGCTACCAGCGCATCCAGGGCACGAAGCCGCAGACCCTCGCTTTCGGCCTGACCGACTCTCCCATCGGACTGGCGGCCTGGATCACCGAGAAGCTCCGCTCCTGGAGCGACTGCGACGGTGACGTGGAGACGCGCTTCAGCAAGGACCAGATCCTCACGCTCATCTCCATCTACTGGCACACGCGAACCATCGGGACCAGCGTCCGCTACTACCACGCGAACGGGCTGGGCAGCTCGCGGCAGCGTAGAGGGGCAGTGGGGCCGGTACAGGTTCCGCAGGGATTCGCGGAGTTCGTCGGCATCCCGCTGCGCGCGCACCCGCCGCGGTCAATCCTCAGCGAGCCGGCGGAGAACGTCACGCACTGGACGGTCCACGACACCGGCGGTCATTTCCCGGCCATCGAGGAGCCCGAGCTGCTTGTCGAGGACCTGCGGACGTTCTTCCGCCCGCTGCGGCCGGCGTAGGACAGTTTGACGCTTGGCCGTCGGCCGAAGGTCGCCTAGAATACGGCGATCGGGTTTCGTCCGCGGAATCCCGGCGCAGGAGAAAACGCATGCTGAACCCTCGGCGAGTCGGCATCGTCGTCATGCTCATCGGGCTGTTGGGCGCCGGGAGCCCCGCCGCTTCCGTCGAGGCGCAGGAGTCGGCCACCGCGGCGGTGGCGGCCGACGCGCCCCACCACAGTCTGGTCAACCGCTACTGCCTCTCGTGCCACAACGACCGGACCCGGACGGCCGGACTTGCGCTCGAGTCCATCAACACGCAGGCGCTCGGGGACAACCGGGAGGCGTGGGAGAAGGTCGCCCGCAAGCTGCGCGCACGGCAGATGCCGCCGGCTGGCGGACGCCGGCCCGACGAGGCCGCCTACACGGCCGCGCTCGCATCGCTGGAGAGCGCCCTCGACGGCCTGGCCGCGGCGCAGCCGAACCCCGGCCGCGCGGACACGTTCCGGCGGCTGAACCGCACCGAGTATCACAACGCGGTCCGTGATCTGCTCGCGCTGGAAGTCGACGTCACCGACCTGCTGCCGGGCGATTCCTCGAGCTTCGGCTTCGACAACATCACGGTCGGCAATCTGTCGCCGACGCTGCTCGAGCGCTACGTCTCGGCGGCCGAGAAGATCGCGCAGCTCGCCGTCGGCCGGGCCGGCCGCGCGCCGGGCGGCACCACGGTCCGGCTCCGTCCGGACCTGACGCAGGAGAAGCACATCGCCGGCCTGCCGGTGGGCACGCGCGGCGGCGTCCTCGTCGAGCACACGTTTCCCGTCGACGGCCACTACGAGGTGTCGGTGCGCCTGGCGCGCGACCGCAACGAGCACGTCGAAGGGCTGACCGGGGCTCACCAGGTGGAGCTGTTGCTGGACGGCGAGCGCGTGGAGCTGTTCACGGTGGAGCGGCCGGCGTACCGGGAGGACGTGGCGCTGATCTATCAGCCCTCCCACGACAACGTGGACGCGCACCTGAAGGTCCGGATGCCGGTGACCGCCGGACGGCACGCGTTGGGGGTCACGTTCCCGAAGCTGCCGTCGCTGCTGAAGGAGACGGCGCGGCAGCCCTACGAGGCGCACTTCAACTACTACCGCCACCCGCGCCTGCAGCCGGCCGTCTACGAGGTATCGATCACGGGTCCGTACGACGCGACCGGGCCGGGCCGCACGCCGAGCCGGGACGCGATCCTCATCTGCCGGCCGGCCACTCCGGACGAGGACGACGCCTGTGCGACGCGGATCCTGAAGCAGCTGATGCGGCAGGCGTACCGCCGGCCGGTGACCGAGGCGGACCTGCAGGGGCCGTTCGATCTCTACCGCGCGGCGCGCGCCGCGGACGGGTTCGAGGCGGGAGTGGAGATGGCGCTGGCCGCCGTGCTGGTCAGCCCCGAGTTCCTCTTTCGCATCGAGCAGGATCCGAACGGCGTCGAGCCGGGCGAGGCCTATCGCCTCGACGACCTGGAGCTGGCGTCGCGGCTGTCGTTCTTCCTGTGGAGCAGCATCCCGGACGACGAGCTGCTCGACCTGGCCGAGCGGCGCATGCTCAGGGACCCGAGGGTTCTGGAGCAACAGGTGCGGCGGATGCTGGCCGACCCGCGCTCGCGCAACCTGGTGACGAACTTCGCCGGGCAGTGGCTGCACCTGCGCAACCTCGACTCGATCGCGCCGGACATGCGCGTCTTCCCTGACTTCGACGACAACCTCCGGCAGGCCTTCCGGCAGGAGACGGAGATGCTCGTCGACAGCGTCATGCGCGAGGACCGCAGCGTGCTCGACCTGCTGCGCGCGGACTACACGTTCGTCAACGAACGCCTCGCCAAGCACTACGGCATACCGTACGTCTACGGCAGCCGGTTCCGCCGCGTCGAGTTCGACGGCGACGAGGATCACGCCCCGCGGGGTGGACTCCTCCGCCACGGGAGCATCCTGCTCGTCACGTCCTACGCCACCCGCACGTCCCCCGTGATCCGCGGCAAGTGGATCCTCGACAACGTGCTCGGCGTGCCCCCGCCCCCGCCGCCCGCCAACGTGCCGGAGCTGGAGGAGACGGGGACCGGCGCGCGGGCGGTTTCGATGCGCGAGCGGCTCGCGGGACACCGGGCCAACCCCGCCTGCGCGAGTTGCCACCGGCTGATGGATCCGGTCGGGTTCGCATTCGAGAACTACGACGCGGTCGGACGCTGGCGCGACGCCGACGCCGGTGCGCCGATCGACGCCTCCGGAACGCTGTTCGACGGCTCGGCCTTCGACGGCGTGGGCGATCTGCAAGAAGCGCTGCTGGCCCGCCCGGAGCTGTTCGTCACCACCCTTGCCGAAAAGCTGCTGACGTTCGCCACGGGGAGGGGGGTCGAGTACTACGACGCGCCCGCCGTCCGCCGGATCGTGCGCGAAGCGGAGGCGGACGACTTCCGGTTCTCGTCGCTGGTTATGGAGATCGTCAACAGCGCACCGTTCCAGATGAGGAAAGCATCATGATCATCTCGAAGAAGGCCTTGCCGCGGCGGACGTTCCTGCGGGGCATGGGCGCGACGGTCGCGCTTCCGCTCCTCGATGCGATGGTGCCGTCGATGACGGCCCTGGCCAACACGCCGGCCGCCCCGGTGCGGCGGCTCGGATTCGTCTACATCCCGATGGGCTCGCACATCCAGAGCTGGACCCCGCCGGGCGAGGCGGGTGCGCTGGCGAAGCTGTCGCCGAGCCTCAGCCCACTGGCGCCGGTGCAGGATCAGCTCACCGTCCTGACCAACCTGGAGCTGCGGAACGCCTATCCGGGCACGCACGCCACGTCCAACGCCGCGTTCCTGAGCGCGGCCACCGCGAAGTGGACCGAGAGCAGCGACTACTACCTGGGCACGACGGTCGACCAGATCGCCGCGCAGCAGATGGGGCAGGAGACGCGGCTGCCGTCGCTCGAGCTGGCGATGGACCTGATGGACATGGTGGGGCAGTGCGACAACGGCTACGCCTGCGTCTACCAGAACAACCTGTCGTGGTCTTCGCCGACCACGCCGCTGCCGTCCGAGGCGCATCCGCGCGTTGTGTTCGAGCGGCTGTTCGGCGAAGGGGGCAGCGCCGAGGAACGGCGGGCCGCTCTCGGGCGCCGGGCCAGCCTGCTCGACTGGGTTCGGGACGACATCGCGCGCCTGCAGGGACAGCTCGGCGCCGCCGACCGGACCAAGGTCAGCGAGTACCTCGACACGGTGCGCGAGGTGGAGCGCCGCATCCAGCGGGCCGAGTCGGAGACCCTGGACAACCCGCTGCCGGACCTCGACCGTCCCGTCGGCGTCCCGGCCGCCTACGCCGACCACGCGAAGCTGATGTTCGACCTGCAGCTCCTGGCGCTGCAGGGCGACGTGACCCGCGTCGTCACGTTCCAGCTCTCCCGCGAAGCGAGCAACCGGACCTACACCGAGATCGGCGTGCCCGATCCGCACCACCCGACATCGCACCACGGCAACGACCCGGCGAAGCTCGCGATGCTGGCGAAGATCAACCAGTACCACGTCTCGCTGTTCGGCTACTTCCTGGAGAAGCTGGCCGAGGTGCCGGACGGAGACGGCTCGCTGCTGGACCACTCGCTGTACCTGTACGGCAGCGGCATGGGCAACCCGAACGTCCACGACCACACCAATCTGCCGGTTGTCGTCGCGGGCGGCGGCGCGGGCCGGTCGAAGGGCGGACGGCACCTGAAGTACGCGGAGCCCGAGCCGATGGCGAACCTGCACCTGGCGCTGCTCGATGCGGTCGGCGTGCGCCTGGACAAGTTCGCGGACAGCACGCGGCGAATCGAGACCTTGCTCGATCCGCTGTCGCTGGCGGGCTGAGGGGGCCGGGAGTCTGCGCCGCGGAAGACGGCGCAGACTATCCGGACTCGAGAGCGCAGCAGTACCGGTAAACGCCGACAGGGCTTGGGAGAGACAGGCATGCACCGTACACGCTACTTGGGGGCTTGGCTCGCCGCGGCGCTGCTCGCCGCGCCACTGGGCGCCGCCGGCGCCGACGCGCCGCTGGCAGACGCGGTGCAGCGCCAGGATCTCGCCGCGGTCGGTGACCTGCTGCAGGCGTCGACCGACGTCAACGAGCGGCAGGTGGACGGCATGACGGCGCTCCACTGGGCCGCGTACCACGACGACGCGGATCTGGTGGGACGGCTCGTGGAGGCCGGCGCCGACGTGCATGCCGAGAACCGGTATGGCGTCACGCCGCTCTCGCTCGCGGCCGAGAACGCGAACGTCGAGATGGTCGAGCGGCTCCTGGCGGCCGGCGCCGATCCGAACACCACGCTGCCCGGCGGCGAGACCGTCCTGATGACGGCGGCACGGACCGGCCGGGTAGGCGCGGTCCGCGCGCTGCTGACCGCGGGAGCCGACCTTGCGGCGGGGGAGCCGGAGCGCGGACAGACCGCCCTGATGTGGGCGGTGGCCGAGGGGCATGCAGACGTCGTGGAGACGCTCGTCGAGGTCGGGGCCGACTTTCGCACCCCGCTCGATTCCGGATTCACGCCCTTTCTGTTCGCCGTCCGCGAGGGGCACCTGGGGGTCGTGCGGACGCTGCTCGCCGCGGGCGTGGACGTCAACCGCACGGTCGACGAGGTGATCCGCCGAGAGCGGGCGTACCGCACCGGCGCGTCGCTCCGGGTCGGCACCACGCCGCTGATGGTGGCGGTCACCAACGCCCACTATGACGTCGCCGCCGCGCTGCTCGACGCCGGCGCCGATCCGAACGCCGCCGGCCCCGGCTATACCGCGTTGCACCTGATACCTCGGGTGCGCAAGCCGGGGGTCGGCGACAACGATCCCGCGCCGTACGGGTCCGGCCGCATGTCGAGTCTCGATCTCGTCCGCAAGCTCGCCGCGCAAGGCGCGGATCTGAACGCGCGGATGACCGAGCGGCGCAACCTGAACGCCACGCGGCACCATGAAGTCGGATCGACGCCGTTCATGCTGGCGGCGCTGGTCTCCGACGCCGAGCTGATGCGGACTCTGGTCGACCTCGGCGCCGATCCGCTCGCGAAGAACGACGAGTTCAGCACCCCGCTGATGGCCGCCGCGGGGCTCGGCACGCGCTCGCCGGGCGAGGACGCGGGCACCGAGGAAGAGGTGCTCGAGGTGGTGGAGCTGCTCCTCGAGCTCGGGGACGACATCAACGCGGTCGACGACAACGGCGAGACGGCCATGCACGGCGCCGCCTACAAGAACCTCCCGCGGGTGGTCGAGTTTCTCGCCGCCAACGGCGCCGCGATCGACGTCTGGAACGAGGAGAACCGCTACGGCTGGACGCCCCTGACGATCGCCCAGGGCTACCGGTTCGGCAACTTCAAGCCGTCACCGGTGACCGTCGCCGCGCTCGAACGGGTCATGGATGAGGCGGGCGTCGCGCCGGCGAGCGACGAGGAGGCCGAGGGCGTCGACATCTACGCGGCGCCGACGCCTCCGGCTCCGCAGCCACCTCCCGCGGCCGTGCCGCCGCGCTGAAGGGTCACCTGCGCCACTCGAACGCAGCCAGTCTTGGATCCGTGAAGGATCCCTGCGGAAACTCGACCTCGCGTCGCGGGAACTCGCAGAGCGCCTGCCCTCCGGCTGCGCCGATCCGAATGCGCCAGGTATGGCGCTCGACGGGGCGTGGTTCGGAGAACGCCTTGCAGGAGAGCACGGCCAGACCGACTCCGCCACACGGAGCGCGGACGGACCTGTATCGTCATCTCGATGAGGCTCTCGAGGATGCGTTGCTCTTCCAGCGTGTCCACCAGTTTCAGGGTCGAAACCCGATGATGGGCTTCGACCAGGCGCCAGCCTCTGCCGTCGTAGCGCGCTGATTCAGACGCGAGCGCGGCGGGCGTCCAGGTAGGCGATGACATCCATCAGCCCCGAAATGGTCAGGATCTTGTCGACGGGGCGGCCATCGAGCGCCTCGTTGGCGTTGCTCAGCCACGCGCGTGCGACCTGCGGATCGCCCCCGACGATGGCGTCGAGCGATCTGAACAGCCGCACGAACAGGACCGCGAGCTCGAACGGCTTCGTGCCCGGAGCAAGAGCGAAGCTCTCGTTCTTCATGCGCGACAGGGTCGCTTCGCTCACACCGATGACAGCGGCGAGCGCCCTGGCGGTGACCCCGAGCTCCTCGGCCGCGCGCAGGGCGGCCTTCGTCACGACGCGACCCGGGTCCGGCGCAACGCTGTGGCGGGCGCGGTCGGAAGGTCCTGCCGTCATCTGTGGAGATTGTTGCATGACATAGTCTCTCAGGAAATCTCATCGCGTCTGCCACCTCAGCCGGTCTCGGTCTACGATCAACAGCCGGCCGCGGGCTCGTCGTGGGGGCGCGCCCGAAGTGCGAGAGCAGTCGACTGGAGAGTCTGGCGGCCGGCGGGAGATACCCTGGCCGAGCGGCAGAGGTTGTCACGGTGGCGGACGACTACGCATTCGAGCTCTTTCCGGAATTCGCGAGCAGCGTTTCGTCCGTCCAGGAAGGCGTGCTGCCATCCCAGGACATCGAGAAGCTCATCCGCGCGGGGAGGATCCACGCGGTCGAACCCATCGAACCGCGGCAGATTCAGCCTGCCAGCCTCGACCTGCGTCTCGGATTCGTTGCCTATCGGCTGCAAGCGAGCTTCCTGCCCGGCCGGGAGTCGACGGTTCGGCGCAAACTGGAGGGCTTGGCCATGGCCGAGCTCGACCTGACCCGGGCGACGGTGCTGGAGAAGCAATGCGTGTACCTGGTGCCGCTGATGGAGCAGCTCCGGCTGCCCGAGGAGCTCGAGGCCAAGGCCAACCCGAAGAGCACCACCGGCCGGCTGGACGTGTTCACTCGCCTGATCACCGACTACGGATTCGCATTCGAGCACGTGCCGAAGGGCGGGTACGTGGGACCGCTCTACGCCGAGATCGTGCCCCGGACTTTTTCCATCATCGTGCACCCGGGTCTGAGCCTTTCCCAGCTTCGTTTCATCCGGAAACGCGCGCCGACATCCGACACGCACCTGAGGGGGCTGGACAGGAAGGAGGGAGGCCTCATCTACCTGGACGAGACGAATCCCGGCAAGGCCCTGATACGGGACGGCCTGAACGTCTCGGTCAGCCTCAAGGGTGACCGGGACGGCGACGTGGTCGCCTACAGAGGCAAGGAGAACACACCGCTCGTCGACCTGAAGAACGTCGACCACTACGACATCGATCGGTTCTGGGACGCGATTCCCAGTCCCCCCGACGGCCGGCTCATCCTCAATCCCGGCGACTTCTACATTCTTGCGTCGCGCGAGCGGGTGCGGGTGCCTCCGGAGTGCGCGGCCGAGATGGTGCCCTTCGATCCGTCCGTGGGCGAGTTCCGGATCCACTACGCCGGCTTTTTCGACCCCGGTTTCGGCTACGGCGACAGCAACATCACCGGCACGCGCGCCGTGCTGGAGGTCCGCGCGCACGAGACCCCGTTCGTGATCGAGCACGGACAGGTCGTCGGACGGCTCGTCTACAGCCGTGTGCTCGACGTGCCGGAGAAGATCTACGGAAAATCTATCGGTTCGTCCTACCAGCGCCAAGAGTTGGCGCTCAGCAAGCAGTTTCGCCGATCCTCGCCGTCGTCAGGAGAATAAGCGCGGCAGCCTCGCCGGCGCTCGTGGGCGGCCGGCTTCCGTGCGCACGTCTACGGTTCAGTATCCGACTACTCGTGCCAAGTCGTGATTCTGGATTTGGCGACGAATCAACTCACTGGAGACGCAAAACTCCTGCGCAAGCTCGTCAGTTCGTTCTGCGTCGACCGAATCACTTGAGAGCCGTCGGCGCAATGACTCGGCGGGTACCAGAAACTCCGCGGCAAACGCCCGCGATTGTGCCTGACGATCCGTGGCCAGAGAACTCAGCATGCCCAAGCCGGGTGCAGACCGACCGAGGTAGTCGCCGAGGGCGCGGGCGATCAGAAACCGCTTACCCGCTTTGCCTCGTGGCGCCGTCATGCAGGCGGGTGTGTCAGTCCCTACCAAGCCGTGAATGCGCCATGTCGGCGGTTGCGTATCGTGGTGGGGAATCGCCATCGGTCCGTGCTGGGCGAAGTCGGCTGGTCCGCCACTTGCGCCGATCCGTTCCCGAGCGGCACGGGCTAGTGCGTAACCTCGCGCCCAGGGTTCAGCGGTTGCCAAAGGCGGCAATCCGCTTCGAATGTCGGCCCAGTCGCTGTCGTTCTGGTTTTTCGCGAGAGTTTCGATGGCCTCATCCAGCCACGTGCCAACGCGTGTCAATGAGTTTTCGCTGGCGATCGCCAGGGCGTCTTCTCGGATGGCTGGATCTGCGCGTTCCCAGAAAGCAACGATCGCATCGGCGACGGAATCTCGCACGTCGAAAGGATCGATGCCAAGCAGTGCCGCGGCGCGACTGAACTCGAGCTCGTCGGCGTCGAGGTCGTTGACCGCATTCCAGGCTCGGCCGAGACTGTCCGCGGCTGCTCCGGTCTCGGGCCTGCCGTGGAGCCGTTCGATTACGCCGTCGATGAGGTTCCGGAGCTCCGATTCCAGCTCATCGCGTTCGACGCTCTGGCGCCCCTCATCGACGAACTCGATCCGAGCGTGCCGTGGCTTGTACCGCTTCCACTGCAGGTGTACGCGCCCGGACGCGGGGATCATGTTCAGACTCGGAAGCACGAAGCCGTCGCCGGCGAACGCCAGATTGTGCCGGGATTCGAATGCAGGGCGTTGCTCGTTCGCATCCCCGACCTCGTACCAGATGTGCCACCAGTTGGCGACCAACCACTCGGCGATGCTGAAGAGAGGGACCACAACCTCGTCGCTGTAGATGCGGTTCGCGCGATCCAGCACGGACGTGACCGTGGCACCGCCCGCTTCAACGGAGAGCGTGGCCATCGTGGATTGGGCCAGCTTGTCAGGTGACGGTCCTGCGTCGACCCAGCCGAATCTAAAATGAACACTCATTCGAAACCTCGTACCCGTTGCGTCGGATCCAGAGGATACCCGTGGTACTCGCCCGAACCTGGAGATCCCTGCCGTGCTTCGAAAACGATGTCGCCCCTGCGGTGCCAGATGTAGCGGGGATAGCCGCCATCACCACGCTCCGACGTGGCCGGCTCTCACCGCATCCCGGAGCCATCGCTGGACGAGGGTGTGCCGATTCACCAACTCGCGGGGGCAGATGCTCGCACTGGGGCGGCGCCCGCGGGGCGTCCCGGCAAAGCCCACGGCGTCCTTGTGGTAGGGGCTGCCGACGTACCGGCACGACCGAGCCACCTTCGTCAGGTCGATTCCGTTCGGCGGCGATTGAATCTTGCGCACCTTCGGATTGTTGCGCTGGAACGTCGGTCGCTTCACAACGCCCACCATGCATTATATGTACGTTTGCGTTGCGGGTGTCGGCGCATGTCCCTGACCGGAGCGGCCCGCCTTCGACGACGTTTAGCCGGCGCGGGTCGCCGACGGCGCGAGTCGGCCTCGCCGGGTGATCGGGGATTCAAGGCGACCGTATCTTATGCGATTTCGGCTGTTGGCGTGTTTATCTGGCCGTCGGCGTCGGCCGGATGGCCAAGGTCGGACGCTGCGACGAGGGCCGCGGGCGCAGGGCGGCTGCCTCGTGGTGGCCTTACCACGCATGCTATAGTGTAAGGAAGACAGAGGGCGGCATGCTCGTACGCGTTACATCGAAGCGGCAGGTGACTTTTCCGGCCCGGGTGCTGGACGCGCTGGGCGTGCGGCCGGGCGACCGCATCGAGCTCCAGGAAGGTCCGGACGGTTTCATCCTGCGTCCCCGGCGCATCGACTACGACCGGCTCGGCACGCTGCGCGGCAAGCTCCGCGGCGGGCAGGGTGCTTTCGATGTCGGCGCGTTCCGCGACGAGCCGCATGACCCCGCGCTTCGGGATTGACACGTCGGTTCTGGTGCGGCTGGTCGCGGGGGAGCCGGAAGCCGAGTTCGAGCGTTGCGTCGAGACGCTGCGCTCCCTGATCGAGGACGCCGGCGCCGAGGTCGTGGTTTCGAACCAGGTCATTGGCGAGGCCTACGTCGCCGTCCAGCATCACTACGGCGTCTCGAAGACGGATGCTCGCGCCGGCCTGCTCGACGTGCTGCGCAGCGGGATGGTCGCCCCTCTGAACGGGCGGGCGGTTCTTGCGGCCCTGGAAGCACACGGAGGTGCAGGGCTTCTCGACCGTCTCATCGCGGAAGAGTACTCCCGCGTCGGTCTGGAAGTGCTGACGCTGGATCGCAGGATGTCCACGTTGCCGGCCGTCCGGCGTCTGTGACGGTGGTCGGAGAGTCATGCCATTCCCGACGCGAGCGTCGTTGCTGATTGCTGCCATCGCGGTCCCGGCGGCCATGTCGCTGTGCCGCCCGGCCACGGCCGTGGCCGCGGACCGATCGATTCTCGTGCTGGCTCCGTCCACGGAAGACGATCGCATCGAGCCGGCGCGCGAGGCCATCGCGTTCTGGAACGACAGGTTGGAAGAGCTCGGCGTGCAGACCCGTCTGCGTGGGCCGCGGGTCGTCGTCGCCTCGCCGATTGCCCGCACCGTGGAGAACTACGC
Source organism: Acidobacteriota bacterium (assembly GCA_009861545.1). Lineage (NCBI taxonomy): Bacteria > Pseudomonadati > Acidobacteriota > Acidobacteriota bacterium. The sequence continues at coordinate 18,252 of VXME01000017.1, forward strand.
CCGCAGCGTGGCGCAGCGCGGGGTGCGCCTGCCGGGCGGAGAGGCGGAGCCGGACGCGCCACGGGAACTGACGGGGCTGGACGCCGACATCGTGGTGCTGCTGTCGCGCCAGAACATCCTGTCGTACACGTGGCCGCTTCCGCGTACCGCGCCGCCGCGATACCTTGTGGTGATTCGCCTTGCGCGGGGGCTAGACCGGGGCGACGCGATGGTGAGCCGCCACGTCGTCGCCCACGAGTTGGGCCACGCGCTCGGCCTGCTGCACAACGAGTCTCCGCACACGCTGATGTGCGGGCCCTGTCAGCCGCTGACGTCCGAGCCGGACGAGACCGGGTTCCTCCCGCTGACCGACGCGGAGCGTGCGCGGCTCGTCGCGTTCCACGGGCGACGGTAGCCTCGTGTCCAGCGGCCCGAGCCGAACCTGTGGATGCCGGCGGTTTCTCGCATCGAGTTCGACGTACGGGTGATGTTAGGCATCAAGTCGATCCGGCGCCGCATCCGGACGGAGTGGCTCGAGCACCGGGCAGTGGGCACTATCGAATCGGTCACGCTGCCCTGAAGGGTTCTCGTCGGTCGTCGCACGGCGAGTTGCCGACGTTACAATGCGCGGAGACCGCGACCGATCAGGCGAAGGAACATGACGACTCTCTACTCGCCCGCCGGCGGCTTGCGCGCCCTGTCTCTGATCATGGGGCTCTTTCTCGTCCTGATGGGGTACGGCAAGCTCGCCTGGTTCGCGGACAGCGCGTACCTCACCTACGAGCTCGAGCAGTGGCTCTCCTTCGAGCCGGTCGCGATCAGCCGCTGGTACCTCGAATGGGTGGCGATGCCCGGTGCGCCGCTGTTCGCCCGGCTCGTCGTGCTGGGCGAGCTTGCGGCCGGCACGGCGCTGATCGCCGGGTTCCGGGTGGGCCTGACGGGGACGGTGGCGCTCGCCATGGTCCTCAACTTCCAGTTCGCCAGCGGCATCATGTTCACGTCCGGCTATCTCACCAACGGGTACGGACCGCCGGTCATCGGCGGTCTGGCGGCCCTGGCCCTCGGCGGCGGCCGTCGCCTCCCGTACAGCGTCCCCTGGTAGTACCGCGGCGGGCACGCCGGTGCCCGGCCGTATGGCGGCGCCTCGATTCATGCCGCACTGCGCCCGTGGGTTCTTGTCACACCGCGGGTGGCGAAAAGACGACAAGCAACCGATAACCGTTTCGTGATGCCACGAATGCAGGTCGTAGCGGCGTGCGCGTCGGCGTGCTGCCTGAGCCTGATCTGCGCGCCGGGCCCGGCCACCGCGCAGGCGGTCGGCGAGCTCGTCGCCAGCGACCGGGTGGACGCGTCCATGATCGTCGAACGCGCCCTCGACGTGGCATCGAGGCAGCGGGATCTGGCGCTCGGCGGGTACTTCCAATACGTAACCGCCGGAACGGTCGAGTCGCTGGACGCCGAAGGGAACGTCACCCGTACCGAGACGAGCCGGCGCCGGCACTATCCACTCGAGGGCCACTTCTACGCGGAGCTCATCGGGCGCGATGGACGCTCTCTCGACGCCGAGGACGCGCGGGATGAGCAGGCCCGGAAGGCCGAGTTCATCCGCGAGGCGAGACGGCACGCCGCGCGCGGCGTGCGCTACGACCCCGACGAGATGCACGTCGACTTCGACCGCAAGTTGATGGACCGCTACCAGACGGCGCTCGCCGGGACGGACGTCGTTCGGGGCGATCCGTGCTGGGTGATCCGCTTCGTGCCCCGGACTGGCCGGTTGCAGGACAAACGCCGCATCGACAAGGCGCTCAATCGTTCGTCCGGCTTCCTCTGGATCACCCGGAACGACTACCGCGTGACCCGGGTCACCTTCGAGATGCAGCATCCCTTCCGCTGGCTGTGGGGTATCGCCGGCACGCTCCGGCATGCCAGGGGCCAGTTCGACCTGCAGTGGATCCAACCCGATCTGTGGGGGCTCGCCGACTCCCGGATCGAGTTCGACGCGAGCGTGCTGTTCGGTATGAAGTCGATCCGTCGCCGCATTCGGAGCGCGTGGGTCCAGTCGGGTGGCCGGCACCGGGTCGACGCCGAAGGCCTGCCCTGATTGGCGGCCTTGAAGACCCGGTATCCGAACTTCGGCCCCGGGTCCTCCGTCTACGGTGACATGGGCCGCACGGGGACGCGCACTCCTGCCCGTCGTCGGCCGTGTGGCCGGGAGGACTTCCATGTCGACTCGTACTTTCTGGTCCGCGTTCGTTCTGTCCGGTCTGCTGGCTTGCGGCATCGGTGTCGCCGCCGCCCAGGAGGAGGCTCCACAGCCGTGGCTGCACGTGCAGGTCACGGCCGACGAGGACGGCTCCGAGAACGTCAGGGTCAACGTGCCGCTGTCGGCGGCGGAGCCGATGCTGGCCCTGGTGCCGCACCGCATTCTGGCGGACGGGCAACTCAGTCTGGCCGGCCGGGACGTGCCACTGAACGTCGGCGCCATGCGAGACCTCTGGCGAGCGCTCACGGAGGTCGGCGATACCGAGTTCGTGACGGTCGACGGCGAGGACGAGACGGTGCGCATCGCGCGCGTCGGCGATCAGATCACCGTGCAGGTGGTGGACCGCGACGAGGAGGGTAGCGAAACCGTTGACGTCCAGCTTCCGATCGTCGTGGTCGACGCGCTCCTCTCGGGGGGCGGCGACACGCTCGACGTGCGGGCCGCGGTCGAGCGGTTGGGCGAGCTCCGCGGCGACATCGTCCGGGTTACCGAGGACGAGCGGCAGATCCGCATCTGGATCGACGAGGTCGCGTCGCAATAGGAGGGCGCGGACCTCGAACGGGTCGCCCGATGGCATGGAACGCAGCGATCGCCGCTGCGTCCAGCGCATCGGGCGGCTCGCGATCGCCCCCCGTCGACTTCGCGCCCCTGTCGCCGGAGCGGTCCCTCGCCTTGCGCGCGCCGCGCAGCACCAACGGCACGTCCCGACTTCCTCTCGCAACGGTTCCCGGCCGCTCGTGCACGCCGCTTCCGCGCGGGGTAATCTCCCATCTGCGGACGTCGGACTTCTGGTCACGGTGGACGGCTGGATTGTGCTCGCGACCAACACCGGAGGTGTCTCATGGCAATGCGGATCGACCAACCGGCGAGTACCGTGCGCACGGGGAAGGTAACGCGCCGCCAGCTACTCGTTGCGGGCATCGCGGCAGCCGTCGCACGGCCCGCGACGGCGCTGGCCCGGCCGCTCGCGCTCCGCGTGCCGGGCGTCCCGGCCGCGGGTGCGGTGACGGCCGAGTCGTCACTGCCGATCCGCGTCAGTACCCTGAATCACGTCAGCTTCGGCTGCGCGGACCTGCGGAGCACCGTCGAGTGGTACGAACGGGTGCTGGCGATACCGCGGCACGCGTTCCAGGACTACGGCGGAGGCCAGACCGTGCTGCGGGTGTCCGAGGACCCGCCGGCGTACATGGCCCTGTCGCAGCGGAGCCCGGAGAGCCTGCAGGTCGTGACCGCGCGACGGCCGCACTTCTGCTGGGGCATCGAGGACTTCAACGTCCACCGGATCTTCGAGGGGCTCGCGGAGATGCCCGCGCTCGCCCGGTCCGTGCTGCGGGAGGGCACGACCATCAACGGCGTCAATTTCGACGGCCCCGACGGCGCGCCCCTGCAGTTCAACCCCATCATCGCCTGCGGCGGGCTGGGCTTCCTTGGAGAGGTTTGCGACAACGCGGCCGAAGCGGTACGGCGGCCGGGAGACCCGCCGCCGATACCGGTCAGGACGCTCAACCACGTCAAGTACCACGTATCCGACCTGTCGAGCGCTCTGGCCTGGTACCAGCGGTTGACGGCCATGCCGGTGGTCGCGTGGCAGGAGCCGCAAGGGGGGCCGCGCACGGCCGGCTACGAAGGACGCCCGATCCCCGTGCTGCGGGTGGGGGCGGGGCCGCAACACGTGGCCCTCGTCGAGGGGGGCGGACCCGAGGCGTTCCGCTTGCACGTCGGCCTCGGCGTGGAGGCGTTCGATCCCGACGCGGTCATGGAGCGGCTCGCCGAGCACGGCGTCACCGCGCATCTGCGGTTGCGCGAGGGGGTGACGAAGGAGGTGCTGGTGGACGCGCCGGACGGCGTCCGGCTGCAGTTGCAGGACGTCAGCTACTCCGGCGAGGGCGGGGTGCTGGGCAACGAGCACCTGTAGCGAATCGCGCGCTCGTCGCGGATCACCGAGTTCGACCTGGACGCACGGTCCGTTGCGGGGCTGTCGAGGCTATCGTCCCTGCGAGCCGAGCGTGAACGAGCGCAGCGGGAGGGTCGAGTAGGCCCGCTCGCCCTCGACGATGTGGATGGCTCGATCCGCCGGCACATCGTTGAACGTCTGCGTGATGCCGGTTGCGGGCCAGAGGATTTCGAGCCGCTCGATGCGCGAAGCGCGGCCCAGCCCGATGGTCTGGCGCAGCGGATTGCCGCCGAAGCTGCCGCCGCTGTTCACGTGGCGGTAGATGGAGCGCCGGCCGGCGCCCCGCTCGCCGGCGACGACGGCCCGGATGCGGGCGCCGATCGCCGACCGGTTGGAGCGGACGCCCTCGAGGCGGATCGTGATCCAGTGGTTCCCGAAGCCGGGGTTCTCGTAGAGGGCGTTGCCGAACCGGTCGCCCGGATAGGCGCCTCCCATCTGCTGGAACACGTCCTGATCGCCGTCGTTGTCGAAATCCGCGAAGGCCACGCCGTGGCCCTTCTGGAGGTGGCCGAAGCCGCCCGCGTAGGTTACGTCGGAGAAGCCGCGTCCTTCCCGGTTGCGGTACATCACGTTCGGCATCACGCTGTGATAGGGCGGATAGCCGGTGCCCAGGTAGAAGTCCGGGTAGCCGTCGTTGTCGAGATCGCCGAAGTTCGAGCCCATCGCCGCGGTCGGCGCCGTCAGGCCGTAGCGGCCGGTAACGTCCTGGAAGCGTCCGCCGCCCATGCCGCGGTAGAGCCGCGACGTCTCGGTGGGGGCGGGCCGGCCGAGCGCGCGGGCCGCCAGGTGCTCGATGTCTGCCGTATAGGCCGAGACGTACAGATCGAGCTGCCCGTCGTTGTCCACGTCCCAGAACCACGCCGGGAAGCTCCCGGTCGGGCCGGTCACGCCGAGCCGCGGCGCCTCGTCGATGAAGAACCCGCGACCGGTGTTGCGGTAGAGCCGGTTGCTCCCCCCGAAGTTGGATACGTACAGGTCCTGGAGGCCGTCGCCGTCGTAGTCGCCCCAGACCGCCGCCTTGGCGTACCCGTAGTTCATGACGGTGGCGGGCCCGGCGACGTCGGTGAACGTGCCGTCGCCGTCGTTGCGGAAGAGCTGGCTCGGCGCGACGAGCGTCCGCGACGATTCGTTGCCGACGTAGAGATCGAGGTCGCCGTCGTTGTCGTAGTCGCCCCAGGCTGCCGTATGGCTCGGGTAGTGCACCTCGCCGAGTCCCGCGTCGAACGTCACGTCGGTGAACGTCCCCTTCCCGTCGTTCCGCAGCAGCGAGTTCGGGTGCCGGCCGGCCGCGCGCAGCCACGCGCCGCGCAGGACCAGCAGGTCCACGTCGCCGTCGTTGTCGTAGTCGGCCTGGACCATGTTCAGGCCGCCGTACAGTCCGAGCAGGCCCGCTTCGGCGGTGCGTTCCGTGAAGGTCCCGTTGCGGTTGTTCCTGAAGTAGCGCATCTGTCCCCGCGTGCCCCACGTCGAGACCACGATGTCGAGATGGCCGTCGCCGTCGAAGTCGTCGGCGACCGCGCCGCCGCACATGTCGAACGTGTCGAGACCGAGGGTCGGCGCGATGTTCGTGAACCGGGGCATCGTCCCGGTCGACCGGAACGTCTCCGGCGGCAGCCGGTACGGCTCGGGCACCTCGTCCGGGTAACCGCCTACCGTCATGTAGGCGACGTTGAGCAGCCAGAGTGCCGCGAGGTACTGCTGCGTCCCGTCGTTTCCGACGGGCGCGGGCGCGCCCGCGCCCCAGTTGCGAGCGCCCGCCGCGGACAGCACGCCGCCCGACGCCACGTTCTCCGTGCTCCGCAGGACCGCCGTGAAGGCCGCGATGGCCTGGCGGGACGGCGTCTGATCGCTGTGGATTCCTCGCCCCTGCAGCGGCAGGATGCAGGCCTCGGCATGCGGATGGAGCGCGCAGTTCCGCGTCTCGGCCAGCCGGAGGTAGGCCACCCCGAGGCTGTAGTTGGTCAGATCGATCCCCGGGCGGTTCTCGTCGGTCTCGGGGATCAGGGCCAGGGCGTCGGTGAGCAGCCGGATCGCCTCGGCTTCGTTGCCGAGGCGCAGCTCCTCCCCGGAGAGCTGGAACATCACGCGCCAGCGGTTGGGGCCGGTGTCCGTGGCGGGCAGTCCGCGCAACTCCTCGCGGAGCTCCCTGGCCCGCCAGTCTCCCAGGAAGGGGTGCGTATCGGGAGTCTGGTTCGCTATCGTCCGCAGCAGCGCCAACATGCGCTGATGGCCGGCCGCCGACGCCGGCGAGACGGCTTCGGACGGCCTCGCGAGTTGCGCAGCGACGGGGCCGGCCAGATCGAGCCCGGCCGCCGCCGCGACTGCGAGCGCGGCGGCACGCGCGACGTGGATGAATGGCACCCGAGTCATTCTACCGCCGTGCGGGGGCCGGTCAACGGCGCGCCGCGGGGATGCCACGGCGTCGACGGGAACGCTTCGCCGGGGTCCGCGCCGGCACCCCGCGCGCAGCCGCGGAGTATCATCGTTCCGGGAGCGGGGAGGCATCATGAGCAGAATGAATCGCGCGCTCGTCATCGCGGTCGTCGCGTGCCTGGCGCCGGGAAGCGGCTTGGCGCAGATCACCGACTTCGACCTGGAGGTGGTGGCGTCGCCGGCGCTCGGCGGCGACTCGTTCGGGGAGGTCGGGCAGTACGAGCTGCTGCGCGGCGTCGTGACCGGCGCGGTCGATCCCGCCGATGCCCGTCACGATCACATCGTGAACCTGGACCGGGCTCCGCGCAATGCCGCGGGAAGGGTCGAGTATCGCGCCACGGTGGAGATCTACCGTCCCATCGACATGAGCCGCTGGAACCGGGCCCTCTACCACACGGTTTCGAACCGCGGCGGGGCCGGAGCGGCCGAGACGGCCCTGCTCGAGCGGGGGTTCGCCTTCGTCCGGGTGGGATGGCAGGGCGACCTGACGCCGACCGGATCGAACATCGTCGCCTACCTGCCGGCGGCGTCGAACCCGGACGGTTCCTCCATCGTCGGTCCCGCGCTCGAGGAGTTCATCTTCAACGACGCCGAATCCGTTTCGCGGGGGCGCCTGACGTATCCGGCCGCCTCTCTCGAGCCGCGGGGCGGGTTGCTGTCGGTGCGCGCGACGCAGGACGCCGACCGCATGCGGCCGGACGCCCTGCAATGGCGCTACGTGAGCGACACGGAGATCGAGATCGACCGCCCGGCCGGCTTCGACGGCGGCGCGATCTACGAGTTCATCTACGAAGCCAGGGACCCCATCGTGCTCGGGCTCGGCTTCGCCGCGATGCGCGACGCCGTCTCGTTCCTGCGCTACGAGGCGGCCGACGGCAACGGCAACGCGAACCCGCTGGCGGCGCCCGGCCTGCCGACCAGCGCCACCTCGCTCGGCATCTCGCAGAGCGGCCGGATGCTGCGCGACTTCCTCTACCTGGGCTTCAACGAGGACGTCGCCGGCCGCATCGTGTTCGACGGCATGCATCCCAACATCGCCGGCTCGCGCAAGACGTTCACCAACTACCAGTTCGGCCAGCCGGGCCGCTGGCAGAAGCAGCACGAGGACCACGTGTACCCCGGCGACCAGTTCCCGTTCACCTACGCCACGCTGACCGACCCGCTCAGCGGCCGGACGGACGGATTGCTGGAACGGTGCGGGGCGTCGAACACCTGCCCGAAGATCGTGCACAGCGACGGCGAGGCCGAGCTGTGGCAGGCGCGCTCGTCGCTGGTGGTCACCGACCCGGCGGGCGAGCACATCGAGCTGCCGGAGAACGTGCGCGTCTATCTGCTGTCGGGCACGCAGCACGGCGGCGGTCCCGGCGTCCACACGCGGCCGCCGAGCCGGGGCATGTGCCAGAACCCGAGCAATCCGCTGGCGCTGGCCCAGATCCGCACGGCGCTGAGCGTCGCGCTCCACGAGTGGGTGACCAGGGACGTCGAGCCGCCGGCGAGCCGTTTCCCGACGGTGGCCGGCAGCGGGCTGGTCGCCGCCGGCGACCTCGGATTCCCCGACATTCCGGGTGTCGTGTACTCGGGCTCGTACAACCCGCTGCACCTCGCCGACCACCGCTCCCTGCCGCCGATGTACGGTGACGCCTACACAGTGCTCGTCGGGCGCATCGACGCCGACGGCAACATGGTGGACGGGGTGCGGCATCCCAACCTCGCGGCTCCCGTCGGGACGCACACCGGTTGGAACCTGCGCCGGGCCGGCTTCGGCGAGGGAGGGCAGTGCGCCGGGACGGGTTCGTTCATCCCGTTCGCGGCTACCGAGGCCGACCGCGAGTCGTCCGGCGATCCGCGCCCGTCGCTCGAAGCGCGCTACTCGAACCACGCCGCCTATGTTCAGGCCGTCTCCGAGGCGGCGGACGAACTGGTGGCGGAGCGGCTGCTGCTTTCCGCCGACGCCGATGCCATCGTGGAGTTGGCGCGCGGGAGCGCGAGCACGACGCAGGACTGACGGCCGCATGGTGCTCCGACCGCCGTCCTGTTCGCCGACCGGCTGAGCGCGCCCATGCTGGGTCTTTCCGAGATAGCCGTCATCGGGGCCATCGTGCTGGTTCTGCTCGTGCTGGGCGGCCGGTCGCGCCGTGATCGCCCGTCGGACTCGCTGGGCGACGGCGGCGCGGACGTATGGGAGGCGCGCGCGACGATCCGGATCCCCAAGTACCTCGCCACCGTGCTGCTGGCGCTGGTGGCCGCCGCGGCCGTGGCCGGGGCGGCCGTCTGGCTGCAGTTCCCGGTCTGGGCCGCGGCGCTGTCCGGCGGCGTCGTGGCCGGGGCCGGTGTCGTCGCCGCCATGCAGAGCGGCCGCCGCTCGCGCGGCGATTGAGCCTACACGAGGAGCACGCGCAACGTGCGCTCGACCACGCGGTCCGGGCGTGGGTTGGATAGGTAATGGTGGTAGTATCATACCTACTCAACCAATCTCCGGGAGGGGAGATGAAGGCGACCCATGCTCCACGCGGACCGATCGATCCGGCCGCTGTGCGGCTCGTCGCGGACGGGGATGCGACGAAGTCCGACAAGATCCGTGCGTTGAACCGCCTCGGCATGCGCACGGCGGACATCGCGCGATCACTCGATATCCGGTATCAGTTCGCCCGCAACGTCTTGCAGCGCGACGAGCAACGGGCCGCGCCGGCGTCTCTGCTCACGGCGGCCGAGCGCAGTCGGGTGGCGGGACTCATCCGGGGGCTTCCCACCAAGGCGGCCCGAATCCGTGCTCTTGCGGCCGCCGGCTTCGACCGGTCGCAGATCGCGAACGCGCTCGGACTGGGCTATCAGCATGTCTACAACGTGCTGTCGGCCCGGCGAGCCGGCCGCCTTCGGGACGGCGGTCCCGAGCGGGCAAGCGCGCCTGCGGTCGCGTACCCATATCCGTATGCCGCGCAAGGCGAGCCGGATCATGACCTGCCGGGGCCGGACCCGGTCCGGTCGATCGTCGCAGCCGGTGGACGTGTCACCGTGCCGGCGGACTTTCTCGACGCGCTCGGCGTCTCGGAGGGGGATCCGGTCGTGCTGAACCTGGAGGGGGACGAGGTGCGACTCTGCGGACCGGACGCCGCGATCCGGCGGGTCCAGCGCCTGGTGGCGCGGCATGTTCCGGCCGACGTTAGTCTGGCCGACGAGCTCATCTCCGAACGGCGGCGGGAGGCCGCGCGCGAGTCCGACGATGGCTGATTGCGTCCTGGATGCGTCCGCGATCCTGGCGCTCGTCAGGGGCGAGCCGGGCGCGGATATCGTGCGCGGCCGGATCCCGCGCTCGCTCGTATCCACGGTGAACGTTGCGGAGGTAGGTACGAAGCTCGTCGACTGGGGCATGTCCAGCGCCGGGTTGCGGCGCGTCGTCCTCGGTCTCGGATTCGAGATGCGCCCGTTCGACGCGAATCAGGCACTGGCGGCGGCTGCGCTGCGGGCGGCCACGCGCAGCCGCGGATTGGCTCTCGGCGATCGTGCCTGCCTGGCGCTGGCCCAGTCCACCGGATTGCCGGTGCTGACCGCCGACCGGGCGTGGCGCGGCGTCGGCGTGGATGTGGAGATCGAAGTGATTCGCACATGAGCGTGCGCCGCTGCAACGCCGGACGCCGACTACTCCTCCGAGTCGGGCAAGAGCGACCTTACCCGTCGCATCAGCGCTTCCACCCGCCGAATCGCCGCCGGACGATCGATGGGCCGGGCGTCTTCCGGCAACGGCGCGTAGCGGTAGTGCACCGCGAACGCGCTGAACGCCTTCAGCTCGGTGTGCCTCGAGACGGCAACGTCCCGCACTCGGATGATGTCGACGAGCTTGCCGAGGTCGTGCGTCAGCGCTTCACCGCGATAGCAGGTAGGTCATCTTGACGGCGATCTGGCGGTTGCGCACGTCGCCCCACGGCGAGCGGCGGACGTGGGGATTCAGGTAGAACAGGTCGTCGAGGCGCATCTCGTCGTAGGCGATGTAGATGTCGCTGCCCGGGCTGTAGATCCAGTTGAAGCGGATGCTGTTGCTCAGCTCGCCGGTCAGCGAGTTGTACTGCGACAGCGATCGCAGCGTCACCGTCGGCGACAGCGTCAGGTCCAGGCGCAGCGATGCGAGATCGGCGACGAAGTTCCCCCACGGCAGGTCGACGTCGCTGCGGTTGAAGATGGTCTCGGCCGAGACGCGGCTCGTGGCCCGCAGGCCGACCGTGGCCTGGATGTCGGTGCGGGTGCCGTCGAAGAAGGTCTGCGGGGAATACCGGGTCCGGGTGTACAGCCGCCGCGACGGGTCGGACTGGTACGAGAAGACCCATTCGCCGAAGCGGTAGGTGCCGGCCGGGACCGTAACGCCGGTGTTGCGGATGGGGAACGGGATGTCGAGCTGCTCGAAGTGGTCGTTGAAATAGAACATGGCCGACGAGCCGTTCTCGAAGTAGGTCCCGATCATGTTGTGGATCCGCCGGGTCAGCAGCCGGTTGTGCTGGTCGGTGGTGTAGGTGATGTTCCACATCGGGTCGAACATCCGGATGTTGAAGCGACCGGGCCGCGGGTTCCACTCGCCGTGGAACTTCGACGTGCGGATGCCGAGGCGCGGGACGAAGCCGACCTCGGGGTTGAAGTTCTCCTGCAGGTCGGCGAACTCGGTGTAGACGTGAAACGCCGGGCTCAGCCACGTGGCCCGCGCGTACGAGGCCATGTCGCCGCTCGTCAGGCCGGGAGTCTGGGTCTTGGCGACGAAGCCGGTCATCGTCAGGTTGCGGTGCACCGCGAGCGTCGTGTCGGCCGCGAACGTGCGGTTGTAGTGGGAGACGCCGCCGGCGTCGGGCGCGAACACGCTGCCGACGGCCTGCTTGTCGATCACGATCCCGCCGACCTTCGAGCGCGCGAGGATGTCGCGGCTGTAGCGGCCGACGAAGAAGTTGTCGCCCGCGTTGCCGAAGGACCCCGTCGTGATGTTCATCGCGGCGACGTTGTGGCGGTTGACCTTCCCGGTAAGCCGCGCGCCGCCGATGATGGGGGTCGGCTGACCGCCCGCCGACAGGCCGATCCGCCGCGTGAAGAAGAGGTCGGCGACCCGCCCGAACCCGCTCCCCGGCGCCCCGACGTTGAACATGCCGGCGTTCTCGAGGAAGAAGTCGCGTTTCTCGGGGAAGAAGAGGGGAAAGCGCGTCAGGTTCACCTGCTGCTCGTCCACCTCGACCTGCGCGAAGTCGGTGTTCAGGGTCAGATCCAGGTTGAGGCCCGACGCCACGCCGTACTTGACGTCGAGGCCGTAGTCGTTGAACCCCGAGCCGTCGAGACCGCCGCCGGCGACGGTACCCGTGGCGCGGTCCTGGCGGCCGCCCGCGAGCATGTAGGGGGTCATGCGCAGGTCGAGGCCGCGGTTGACCGCCCCGATGCCGTGCATGGTGCCGGCGAGGCTGACGCGGGTCAGCGTGTACTCCTTCGAGATCGGCGCCCAGTACACCTGCTCGTTCTTGCGGCGGATGTTGCGCATGAAGTTGACGCCCCAGACCTGCTCCTCGGTCCTGGGGAAGCGCAGCGTCACCATCGGGATCGCGATCTCGGCCATCCAGCCGTCGGCGGTGCGGCGGGAGACGACGTCCCAGACCCCGTCCCAGTTGATGTTTACGTTGTTGCTGTTGCGTCCCCGCCAGCCGCCCTCGCCCTCCTCGGCCACCTGCTGCTCGAGCTTCGCGCCGAGCGGGCTGGTGACGAACATGTAGCCGGAGCGCCGGTCCTGGAAGGTGTCGAGGATGACCTGGAAGTTGTCCTCGTCGAGCAGCCGCAGCGAGTCGCGCCGCATCTCGGTGGCGATGACGCCGTCGGGCTCGGTGTCGTAGGCCTCGACGCCGAGGTAGAGGGCTTCGGCGTCGTAGAGCAGCCGGACCACCGTCCGCTCGGTGGCCGGCTCGCCCTCGGCCGGCTCCTGCTGCACGAAATCGTCGATGACGGCGGCCTGCAGCCAGACCTCCTCGTCGAGGCGCCCGTCGATCTGCGGGCCGTTCTCGACGCGGACCGGCGCCACCCGGTAGTACTCGCTCGGCGGCATGACGGCGAATCCGCCGCTCCCGCCGTTTCCATCCAGTACGAGGGGCGGCTCGACCGCCTGGGCGCCGGCCTCGGCGTCGGCCCCGGACAGGGTGCGCGTTCCGAGGGGCGTCTCCGGCGTGGACTGCGCCCCGGCCGGCTGCGATGCGGCGAGCAGCAGGCCGGCGAGAAGGGGGACCGAACGACGGACAGTGGTCATGGGCATCGTCGTGGTCGACCGGGCGAAGCGCGTCGCGCCCGGTGGTCGTTGTGCAAGTCGTATCCCTGGTGCTCGACGAGGCCCGTTCGCCGGGCCGCGGGTTCGTCGCTCCCGGTGCGACTCCCGTGTGCTCGTTCGCGGGCGAGCTCGATGCCCGCCGAACGGGCGCCGTGCCCGCCGCTCAGCCGGTCCGCTGTTCCGCCGCGACCTCCTCCGCCGGCGGCTGCCGCCAGTACTTGAATCCGTACCACGCGGTGGCCGCGGCCAGCATGAACAGGATCAGCCACGGGATGATCCCGTCCAGCAGCGCGCTGGCGATCGCCGCCCACGTGAGCGGGTACTGGCTCAAGGTCTCGTAGCGCTCGGCCATCCAGTGCAGGCTGGTGTGGGCGACGAGGGCCGAGATCAGTATCGTGCCCATGCGCTCGTTGACGCCGTAGCGGAAGAGCAGCTCCAGGGCCGGCACGCAGAGCGCGATCACCAGCAACTGGCCCAGCTCGACGCCGACGTTGAACGACAGCAGCGACGTCAGCAGGTGCGAGCCGGCGAACTGCAGCGTCTCGCGCAGCGCGAACGAGAAGCCGAATCCGTGCACGAGGCCGAAGCCGAAGGCGACCACCCAGCGGCGGCGGATGCGGGTGGCGTCGCCGGAGCCGGCCGCCACGATGTTCTCGAACGCCATGTAGACGATGGAGAGCGCGATGAGCGTCTCGACCAGCGGCGGGAACCACAGCGTGTTCGGCGCCATGTCGTACGCCGACGCGATGAGGGTCACCGAGTGGGCCACGGTGAATCCGGTCACGATCGGCACGAGCGCCCAGAACCGGCGGAACGGAATCACCAGGCAGAGCAGGAACAGCAGGTGGTCGAGGCCGTCGAGGATGTGCTCGAAGCCGGAGACGACGAAGTTCCAGGCCGCCTGGTGCCAGCGCGGGTCGAGGGTGACGACGCCCGGGTCGCCGCGCAGCTCGAACGCCCGCTCGGCGCCCGCCGGCGTGATGAAGCGGATGACCGAGATGACCCGCAGTCCCAGCCGCTCGACGCCGGGCCGGATCGAGAAGGCGGATTCGGCGGACGTCGTGTCGTAGTCGAGCAGCACGTCCAATAGCGCCTGCCGCCAGATGATCTGCGTGGTCGGGGGCAGCCGCTCGCCGGTCGTGACGTGGGCGAGCGCGTCCTCGTAGGTGTTGAACGCCCGGTTGGACGGCAGCGAGAGGCGCACCGCGGAAAGCGTGGGCTCCGGCAGCCGGACGCCGTCCTCGTACAGCTCGATCTCCTGGCCCAGCCACAGCATGGCGGCGTCGGGCAGGAGTTGCTCGGCGCCTTCGATGTCCAGATAGCCGGGGCCGCGGAGCGGGAAGTTGATGTCGAGCATCGCCTCGAGCGGAACCCGCACCAGCATGCGCAGCCGGTCGCCTTCCGGCTTGACGAAGGCGCGCACGGTCACGTCGTTCGGGATGTCGTGCGCCTGCACGCCGCCGGTCGCTCCGGCCAGCAGCAGGGCCAGCGTGCCGACGGCCAGCAGCATCTTGCGTCGATCTCGCACTCGATCCGCCTCCCCAATTGCCAAGTCGCTTCCAAGTATACTGTTCGACTGTCGCTACGACTGAACGCGCCGGACGGCCACGGACTTGGCGGGACGCGGCGCACGGTTCCAGAAGGAGGAACACAGATGAAGAAGTACGCGTTTCTGGTGCCGCTGGCCCTGGGCGTCGTCCTGGCCGGCGTCGTCCTGACCGCCGGGCAGAACGGAGACGACGACGCGGTCATGGCGCCGATGTTCGAGGTCGACCCGCTGTGGCCGAAGAACCTGCCCAACCACTGGCTGATGGGCCCGACCATCGGGGTGGACGTCGACGCGCAGGACAACGTCTGGGTCCTGCACCGCAACACTCCGGACAACTTCCAGGGCGCCACCGAGATCGGCATGGTCACGGACCCGCCGGTCAGCGAGTGCTGCCAGCCCGGTCCGCCCGTCCTCGTCTTCGACAAGTCGGGCAACCTGGTCGACAGTTGGGGCGGTCCCGGCACCGAGACCGGCGACTACGTCTGGCCCGAGTCCAACCACGGGATCGCCGTGGACCACATGGACAACGTCTGGATCGGCGGCAACGGACAGGGCGACGCGCACGTGCTGAAGTTCACGCGCAGCGGCGAGTTCCTGCTGCAGGCCGGCCGGCACAACGCCCGCGTGGTCCGCGAGGAGGACGGGCGTCGGATCTTCCAGCGCGACAGCCTCTCGGAGGACAGCTACGGCCGCGTCGCCGAGATCGGGATCGACCCCGAGGCGAACGAGGCGTACTTCGCCGACGGCTACTACAACAAGCGCGTCGCGGTGGTCGACATCGAGACCGGCGCGTTCAAGCGCGGCTGGGGCGCCTACGGCAACGTGCCGGACGACGACTACGACTTCGGCGGCCCCTACGTGCCGGGCAACGATCCGGCGCAGCAGTTCCGCGGGCCGGTGCACTGCAGCGTGATCGCGAACGACGGGCTCGTCTACGTCTGCGACCGCGCCGAGGACCGCGTGCAGGTCTTCCAGAAGGACGGGACTTTCGTCGACGAGCTGCTCGTCGGCACCCACACCCGCGCGCAGGGCTCGACCTGGGACCTCGACTTCTCGCCTGACGAGGACCAGACCTACATGTACCTGGCCGACGGCCAGAACATGAAGGTCTACATCATCGAGCGCAAGTCGCTGAAGGTGCTGACCGCGTTCGGCGACGGCGGACGCCAGCCGGGCATGTTCTTCGCGGTGCACAGCCTCGCCGTCGATTCCGATGGCAACATCTACACGACCGAGACCTACGAGGGATCGCGCGTGCAGAAGTTCGTCTACAAGGGGATGGGCCCGGTGCCCGAGGGCGCCGAGGGCGAGAAGAGCCAGGGCGTGCTCTGGCCCACGAACTAGCGCGACCTTTCGTCGTGGCGCGTGGTCGCGCTGGGCGTTTCGCCGCGCGAGACTCCTGCGCGGCGCGTTCCGGCGGAGAGATGAATGGCCGGTTCGGGCTTGGTGCCCGGACCGGCCATTTCCCATGTACGCGGCGCCGGCCTCACGGTCGGCGGCTTCGCCCCGCGATGTCTACTTGAGGGCGCTCGGCTTGATCCGGAAGCCGTCGTCCGTTTCCTCCCGGAACTCGCCGTGGCACGATGTGCAGACGCTGCGCAGCTCGGCCAGCGCCGTGGTGGCGGCGTTGCGATCCTGCGATCCCGAGGCGCGCCCGATAGACCGCGCGGCCTCGATCGCCTGCGTGGCGAATTCCACCGCCTGGGGCTGTTCCTGCGCCGTCCAGAAGGATTCCACCTTGGCCAGCTCGGCCCGGATCTTGTCGGAGTCCTCGCCGACGTCGCCCCAGTAGCTCGCGTCGATGTGCAGCGAGGTGTCCGTCGCGAGGTAGCGCAGCTCCTGCATCGCCGCCTCGTAGTCGCTCTCGGTGACCGCGTCCTGCGCGGTCGCCGGGGCGGCGCCGAAGCCGACGGCCAGCGCGGCGACCAGGACCGGTGCGGCGCCGAGCGCCGCTCTCTTCGTCAAGGGCATGTCGGTTCTCCTTTGCGGTTACTGGATCTGCAGGAGCTGGACGTCGAAGACCAGCATGCCCGCCGGGAAGCCGGCGCGTCCGCCGTAGGCCAAATCCTCGGGAATCCAGAAGCGCCGCGTCTCGCCGACCACCATCAACTGCACGCCCTCGGTCCAGCCGGCGATCACGCGGTCGAGCGGGAACATCGCGGGCGTGCCGCGGACCCGCGAGCTGTCGAACATCTGGCCGTTGGTCAGCCAGCCGGTGTAGTGGACGGTCACGCGCGAGTTGGATCGGGGACGCCTGCTCCCGGTGCCTTCCTCGATGACCTTCGACGCGAGGCCGGAGGAGGTGCGTTCGGCGTCGTCCGGCGGCGCCGCGACGTCGGGCGGTGCGGGGATGGTGCGCTGCGCGCTGGCCGCGGCGGCGAAGCCGACGACGAGCAGGGCGACCAGGATCAGAACGGACGGCGACGAAGTGTTGATAATCATGGTGGCGGATCTTATCCCACTATCATTGTCGAGATTGCTCGTTCGGGTCGTGTGCGGGTCCGTGACCGCAGCCTTGGCCGGCGGTGGGGTTGGCGCCTTCTGATCCGGTACGCTTGGCGTGCCGTCCGACGACGGAACCAGGGTGATGGTCATCGGCGCGCCTGGCGCTCTGCGATCCGGTACCCTTGGCTGATTCTGAACGTCCCGCGAGGCTGTCGCAAATGGCAATGAAGACCTTTTCGTTCGGTGTGCTCGTAGCCGCCCTGACGCTGACCTTCCTGGCGGGTCCGGCGGCGCCCGCCGCCGCCCAGTCCGACGTGGCCGCCGACACCGGCTGGCCCCAATGGCGCGGGCCGCTCGCCACCGGCGCCGCGCCGGCCGGCGACCCGCCGGCGAGCTGGAGCGAGACCGAGAATGTCCGCTGGAAGACGGAGATTCCCGGGTACGGGCAGGCGTCGCCCATCGTGTGGGGGGACCACGTGTTCCTCCTGACGGCCATCCCGGCCGGTCCCGGGGACGGCGCCGGCAACGGCTTCTTCTCGCGGCTCCGGCGCCGCTTCATGGGCACGGTGCGATCCGGCGACCTGCTCAACTTCGTGGTCGTGGCCCTCGACCGCCGCGACGGTTCCGTGGTCTGGGAGCGGACCGCGGTGACCGAGCAGCCGCACGAGGGCCGCCACAACACGGGAAGCTGGGCGTCGGGGTCGGCGGTGACCGACGGCGAGGTGGTGTGCGCCTTCTTCGGTTCGCGCGGCCTCTACTGCTACGACATGGACGGCAATCCGCTGTGGGATCGCGACTTCGGCGACATGCGGATCCGCATGGGCTTCGGCGAGGGGGCCTCGCCGGCGCTCCACGGCGACGCCATCGTCGTCGTGTGGGACCACGAGGGGCAGTCGTTCATCACGGCGCTCGACAAGCGGACGGGGGCGGAGCGGTGGCGCACGGACCGGGACGAGAGCACCTCCTGGTCGACGCCGCTCGTCGTCGAGCATGCCGGCGGCACGCAGGTCGTCACCAGCGCGACGGACGGCGTGCGCGGGTACGACTTCGAGACCGGCGCGCTGCTGTGGGAAGGCGAGGGCGTGACCACCAACGCCATTCCGTCCCCGGTCGCCGCCGGGGGCATCGCGTACCTGATGAGCGGGTATCGCGGCAACCGGCTCTATGCCGTCGACCTCGCGTCGGCGCGCGGCGACATCTCGCGCGGCGGGGGCATCGTCTGGTCCCTGGACCGCGACACGCCCTACGTGCCGTCCCCGGTCCTGCACGACGGCATCCTGTACTTCACGAAGAGCAACTCCGGCATCCTCTCGGCCTACGACGCCGCCAGCGGGGAGAACCTGTACGGTCCGGTGCGGCTGTCCGGGATTCGCGACGTGTACGCCTCGCCGGTCGTCGCCGGCGGTCGGCTGTACGTCACGAGCCGGGACGGCGTCACGCTGGTCGCCCGGGCGGGCCCCGAGTTCGAGATCCTGTCGATGAACCGCCTCGACGACGATTTCGACGCCTCGCCGGCCGTGGTCGGGGAAGAGATCTACCTGCGGGGACGACAGTACCTCTACAGCATCGCCGCCGACTGAGCGTGGCGGTGGCGGCGAGCGCGGCGCTCGCCGCCGTGCCGCTCGTGCGCCTGTCGTCCGCGCCCACCGCAGCTCACCGCGGATCGGCGCAACGCTATAATCGCTGCGAGCCCGTCTCTCGCGCGCCAACGCGGGCCGCACGAGTCCGATGCGCATCATCTCTATCACCGCCGGCGCTGGCGGCATGTACTGCGGAAGCTGCATCCGCGACAACACGCTGGCGAAGTCGCTGCGGCGGCTCGGGCACGAGGTGCTCCTGGTTCCGCTCTACACGCCGCCGCGCACCGACGAGCCGAGCGTCAGCGAGCACCGGGTCTTCTTCGGCGGGATCAGCGTCTACCTGGAGCAGTACTCCGGACTCTTCCGCGGCACGCCCTGGCTGATCGATCGCCTGTGGGAATCGCCGTGGCTGCTGCGCGCGGTCTCGCAGCGCGGGGTGCAGACGCAGCCCGAGCAGTTGGGGGAGCTCACCGTCTCGGTGCTCGAGGGCCGGCACGGCCACCAGCGGAAGGAGTTCGACAAGCTCGTGCACTGGCTGCGCTCGGAGCCGCGGCCGGACGTGATCGACATCTCCAACTCCATGCTGATCTCGCTGGCCCCCGCGCTGAAGGAGGCGATCGGCTGCGGCATCTGCTGCACGCTGCAGGGGGAGGACATCTTCCTGGACCATCTCGACGAGCCGTACCGCTCCCGCGCGCTGGCGCTGATCCGCGAGCACGCCCGGTCGGTCGATCGGTTCGTCGCCGTCAGCGACTACTACGCCGGCCACATGGCGCGGTACCTGCACATTCCCGGGGCGAAGCTGGACGTCGTGCCGTTGGGCATCAACGCCGACGGCTACCCGGAGGCGGCGCGGGACGAGTCCCGGCCGTTCACGATCGGCTATCTCGGGCGCATCGCGCCCGAGAAGGGAATCCACCTGCTCTGCGACGCCTACCACCGGCTGCGCGCGCGGGGCGACCTGGAGGGCTGCCGCCTGGAGTTGGCGGGCTATCTCGGACCGGAGCACCAGGCCTACCTGGAGGGCATGGTCCGGCAGGTCCGCGAGTGGGGCCTCGAGGACGAGATCCACTACCGGGGCGTGCTCGAGCTCGACGACAAGGTGGCGTTCCTGCAGCGCCTCGACGTGTTCGCCGTGCCGGCGACGTACGACGATCCGAAGGGACTGTCCCTGGTCGAGGCGATGGCGTGCGGTGTGCCGGTGGTCGCGGCGAGACGCGGCACCTACGTGGAGCTGATCGAGCGCACGGGCGGGGGAGTGCTCGTTCCGCCGGAAGACGTCGAGGCGCTGACGGCCGAGCTGCACCGGTTGCGCACGGACGACGGGCTGCGCGTCGAACTGGGCACGCGGGCCGCGTCCGGGGTCCGCGAGCGGTACACCGCCGACGTCATGGCGCGCCGCGCCGCCGAGGTGTACCGGCGCGTCTGCCCTTCGCCGTCGGAGGACCCGGTCTCGACCGCGGTCGGTGTTCGTTAGCCGCCGCGGTGCGGCGTCCGGGGGGCGCCGAAGACGAGAAGCGGCTGCCCCGGCGCGTGCAGTCGGTCCCCACGGGCCTACGCGGCGTTCGCTGCGCGTGCATCGCTGCGCCAGATCCAGACCAGCACGGCGAGCACGCCGACCCCGAGCAGGCGCCGGGGACCCTCCACGAAGATCACGGCGCCGTTGGCGATCATGAACAGGAAGAAGGCGCGGACGGCCAGTCTCCGGAGTCGGGGACGCCGCTGGGAGTGTGCGGGGCGGAGCTGCCACCGGAGACCCTCCCCGATCCAGATCGCCGTGAACGCGTAGTTCACCCAGAGGCCGCCGCCCCAGTCGAGACCGAAGAGCTCCTCGGTGCGAGCCGCCGTGTGGGCGTACGCGGCCGCGTGACTCCAGTCGTGATGGAACGTGAAGGCCGCGGCCACGTGGGCCAGGTACGTCAGCGCTCCGAGCAGCCAGACCGGCCGTGCCCATGGGGCCGGCGGCCGTCGTGTCCGGCCGTACTCGCCGGCGACGTAGAGGGCCAGCGCGGTCCAGATCGTCACGGCGACGATGGGCGTAGTGGGGGACACGGAGCACCTTGCGTCAGGGTTCGATACCGTCTCGCGATCCGGCTGCGTCGACCGCGGCTACCGCAGCCGCGCGGCGATTCCCTTCGGCACGATGGTCTGGCCCACGGGCATCAGGGATATCCCCGCGAGCTTGAAGTGTTGAATGCCGAACGGGATGCCGATGATCGTCAGGCACATGGCCAGGCCCGCAAGCACGTGGCACAGCGCCAGCCACCAGCCGGCCAGCAGCAGCCACACGATGTTGCCCAGGAGGCCGGCGGTGCCCGTGCCGAGGTCTTCCTGTCCGGTCACCACCTGCCGGGGCACGGCTTCGTGCCCGAACGGCAACAACGTGAAGCGGGCGATGACGAAGCAGGAGCGTCCCCAGGGGATGCCGATTATGGTCACGTACATGATCACCCCGGCGATTACCCAGCCGATGCTCATCCAGATCCCGCCGAGCAGTATCCAGAGGATGTTGCCGATGGTGCTCATCCCGTTCCCCCTCGGTGTGTTGCAGGCCGTTCGGCGGACCGAGACCCCCCGGGGGCGCACCGCAGCCGGCCGGCGTCGCGGTCTTCCCTGGTAGGGTAAACCGGATGTTGCGCCTTGCGTTTCCGACGCCGGCGCCGGTCTCTCTTTCGGTCAAGGCGGATCATCGAGGCTCGTTTGACCGATAGAATGGGCCGATGCGGCACACGGGGCGGGCGCGGCGGCGGCGGTGGGCGGGCGGTTGTCCGGCGCTTATAGCTCTGCTGTGCCTGATCGGATCGGCGGCGCCGCATACCGCGGGCGCCAACGGCGCACCGGCCCTGAACGAGTTCCACCGGGGGCGGATCCTCGAGCGCGCGGCCGGCTTGCCCCGCCTGCGCAGCCTGCTCGTCTCGGTCGGCGGCGAGCTGATCGAGGAGCACTATTTCAACGGCGCCGCGGCGCACCGTTCCGCCAACCTCAAGTCCGCGTCGAAGACCATCATCGCCATTCTGGTCGGGATCGCCATCGACCGGGGCTACCTGGCGGGCGTCGATCAGCCGATCGTCGACTTCTTCCCGGACGAGCTGGCCGACGCGGAAGCAGCGAAACGGTCCATCACCGTCGGCGACCTGCTCTCCATGCGGGCGGGTCTGGAGACCACCTCGAACCGCAACTACGGGCGCTGGGTGCGGAGCCGGCACTGGGTGCGGCATGCGCTGAGCCGGCCGCTGGTCGACCGGCCGGGCGGGCGGATGATCTACAGCACCGGCAGCACGCATCTGCTGTCCGCGATCCTGACCCGCGCCACGGGCATGAGCACCCTGGAGTTCGGCCGCCGCTATCTCGCGCGGCTTCTCGGCATCACGCTGCCGTCCTGGACCCGGGATCCCCAAGGGGTCTACCTGGGCGGCAACGAGATGGGCCTGACGCCGCGGGCGATGCTGGCGGTCGGCAACCTCTTCCGGCGCGGCGGGACCGGGGCCGGGCGGCAGGTGATCTCGCGCGAGTGGATCCGCGCGTCGACGGTCCCGCGCACCCGATCGCGGTTCAGCGGGCGGCAATACGGGTACGGCTGGTGGATGCGCACGCTGGCCGGGCATCGGACCTACTACGCCTGGGGCTACGGGGGGCAGTTCATCTTCGTGATTCCGGATCTGGACGCGGTGATCGTGGCGACGTCGTCGCCGAATCCGGGTTCCGGGCGGCGGCGCCACCGGCGCGAGCTGGACGACCTCATCGACTGCGACCTGGTGCCCGCCATCCGGCGGGCGGTGGCGGAAGCGGCGCAATAGGGGGCTTTCGACGCACGAACCACAATCGAGGACGGAAGTGAGGAACGACATGACGAAAGCGACCAGCCTGCTCGTAGCCGTGTTCGTGCTCTTGACGATGGCGTGCGGCGGTGCGCCGGAACCGCCGCCGGAGGAGGTGGACGCCGGTCCGGTCGGGGAGCCGGCCGGCGAGGGGTCCATTCTCCGGATCGACCGGCGGCTCGATTCGTTGATCCCCACCGGCGCCACGATAGAGAAGGTGGCCGAGGGCTATACGTTCACGGAGGGGCCGGTCTGGATCCGGGGCGAGCAGCGGCTGCTCTTCTCCGACGTGCGGGCCAACGCCATCCACCAGTGGACGGCGGCGGACGGCGCCAGCCCGTTCATCGATCCGGTGTTCGAGGGCGACCGCGAGGGGCTGCGGTCGATCTCGTCCAACGGCCTGACCTTCGACACCGAGGGCAGGCTGATCATCTGCGAGCACGGCAACCGCCGCATCTCGCGGGTGGAGGAGGACGGCAGCCGCACGGTGCTGGTCGACGGCTACGAGGGGAGCCGGCTCAACAGCCCGAACGACGCCGTCTTCGGCTCCGACGGCTCGCTCTACTTCACGGATCCGTCGTACGGCCTGGAGGGGCTGGAGGAGTCGCCGCTGCGCGAGCTCGACTTCAACGGCATCTACCGCCTGCGCCCGGACGGCGAGCTGCAACTGCTGGTGAGCGACCAGACGCGCCCGAACGGGATCGCGCTCTCGCCGGACGAGTCGACTCTGTACGTCGCCAACTCCGACGCGAACAACAAGGTGTGGATGGCGTACGACGTCGACGACGAGGGCGCCTCCAACGGGCGCGTCTTCTACGACGTCAACGACCAGACCGCGGCCGGGGGCGCCGACGGCATGAAGGTCGACCTGCGCGGCAACGTCTTCGCCACCGGGCCGGGCGGCGTCTGGGTGTTCGGCCCGGACGGCGTACACCTCGGGACGATCCTGATGCCGGAGGTGACCGCCAACGTCGCCTGGGGCGGCGACGGACGCACGCTCTACATGACGGCGAGCACCGGCGTCTACCGGATCGACCTGGCCACCGCGGGCGCGGTCCCGGGCAACCCGGTCGTGGTCATGGAGACGACGATGGGCAACGTCACGATGGAGCTGTTCGCGGACCAGGCGCCGGTCTCCGTCAGCAACTTCCTGCAGTACGCCTACGCCGGCTTCTACGAGGACACCATCTTCCACCGGGTGATCGAGAACTTCATGATCCAGGGCGGCGGCATGGGCACCAACCTGGTTCCGAAGATCACCCGCGAGGCGATTGTCAACGAGGCGACCAACGGCCTCGGCAACCGGCGCGGCACGGTGGCGATGGCGCGCACCGCCGCGGTCAACAGCGCGACGTCGCAGTTCTTCATCAATCACGCGAACAACGGGGGCCGCGGCCTCGATCACCGCGGCACGGCCCCGGATGCGTACGGCTATGCCGTCTTCGGCGAGGTCGTCGACGGGATGGACGTCGTCGACGCCATCGCCGGCGTGCAGACCACCGCGCAGGGGGCGCACGGGAACGTGCCGGTCACGCCGGTGGTGATCAACGCGATGACGGTGCAGCCGTAGCGCGCGCACCGTTGGTCGTTCGCGGGAGTAGTGAAGGCCGGCGGCGTCGTGTCGCCGGCCTTCCTCGTCCCGGGCGAACGAGCGGCGCGCAGGCGGCGACCGGTTCGTCGGAGAGCGACGAGAGGCGCGGCGCGCTGCGACAATGACAGCCATGCGCGAGTTCAACATCGCCGGGCCCGTAGTGGCTGGAGACCACTACCTGATCGCTCCAGGGAGCGGACGTGGGAGGAGAAGATCTTCCGCCGCGACCCGCCGCCCGACACGGGCCCCGATCACCGTCTGGGGCATGTGAGTCGTCGGTAGAGCACGTCCTGGATGGCGGAAGAACGATGCAACGTGAGCGAGTACGGCCGAGACCCTGTCGGCTGGGGTTCATCTTGATCATTACGGCGTTCCTCTCGTCGGGGAGCGCTACTGGCCACGTGGCCGGGGTCGCCGGCCCGGACTACGAACGCCGCAACATCGTCTTCATCCTGACCGACGATCAGCGCTTCGACGCGCTCGGGCTGCTGAACGACTACTTCCGGACGCCGAACCTGGATCGCCTTGCGGAAGGCGGCGTTCTCTTCGAGAACGCGTTCGTCACGACGTCGCTCTGCTCGCCGTCGCGCGCGTCGATCCTCTCCGGCCAGTACGCGCACGCGCACCAGGTGCTCGACAACAGCACCCCGATGCCAACCGGGATACCGACCTTCCCGCAGGGATTGCAGGCCGCCGGCTACGAGACCGCGTTCGTCGGCAAGTGGCACATGGGTGGCGCGCGCGACGATCCGCGGCCCGGCTTCGACCACTGGGTCTCGTTCCGCGGGCAGGGGCCGTACACGGACCCGGCGCTGAACATCAACGGCGCGCGCACCGAGACTCCCGGCTACACGACGGACCTGCTCACCGACCACGCGGTCGAGTTCATCCGGCGCGACCACGACCGGCCGTTCCTGCTGTATCTCTCGCACAAGGCCGTCCACGCCCCGTTCACCCCGGCCGAGCGCCACGCCGGCGCCTACGTCGACACGCGCTATCCGCGCCCGGCGTCGATGGCCGATACCGACGCCAACTACGCCGGCAAGCCGGCCTGGGTGCGCGCCCAGCGCGATAGCTGGCACGGTGTGGACGGGATGTACGACGGACGGACCGACTTCAATCGCTTCGTGCGCGAGTACGCCGAGGCCTTGATGGCCGTCGACGACAGCGTCGGGCGGGTCGTCGAGGCGCTGCGCCGCGAAGGGTTGCTCGATTCCACGCTGCTCGTCTTCACCTCGGACAACGGCTTCCAGTTCGGCGAGCACGGCCTGATCGACAAGCGAACGATGTACGAGGCGTCGATCCGCGTGCCGCTCATCGTGCACTGCCCGGATCTGTTCGATGGCGGCGCGCGCAGGCCGGAGATGATCCTGAACATCGACTTCGGTCCGACGTTCCTGGAGGCAGCCGGCGCTCCAATCCCCGACACGATGCACGGCCGCTCGTTTCATGGGCTCCTCGCCGGGACGTCGGACGACTGGCGGGACGCGTTCCTCTACGAGTACTTCTGGGAGCGCGCGTTTCCCCAGACTCCCACCGTGCTGGGCGTGCGCGGCGACCGCTACAAGCTCATCCGCTTCCACGGCGTGTGGGAGCCCTACGAGCTCTACGACCTCGACGCCGACCCGCACGAGATGCGCAACCTGCTCGGCGACGTGCGGGTGGAGACGCAGGCGGGCACCGTCGACCGGCAGATCACGCAGCGGGTGGCTCCGGACGTGGCAGAGGTCTTCGCCGGCCTCATGGAGCGGTTGACTGCAATCCTGCGGGAGACGGGGGCCCTCGACGAGCCGACGTGGCGGGCGGTAGCAGAAGGGTGGTAGGGGATGGACGGTACGGAATCGCTGTCTTCCTTCTCACGTGTCACACGTGTAGCGTGCATGCCGTCCGCGTCAGCAGACTCGCGTTGGCCGCGCGCGAATAGACCTTGCCTCTGGGGCGGTCGACGAGTTTCTTGTTCTTGAAGTCCGCGATCAGGCCGGGGTCGCCGGTATAGAGAAGCCGGACGCCGGTCCATCTTGCCAGAGCGAGCACGTGTGGATCATCGGACCGCCGGTCTGTACTGTCTCTCATGGCGCGCTCATCTTCGGCGAACTGGTCCGCGGGAATGAGTTTGGCCTTGCCGGCCTGCGCGTACGATAGCAGCTTGGCTCTCGTGCGGTACCCCACTTCCGTGGCAAAGGCCCCGCCTGTCGAATAGACGATGCGTCCGCCACGGTCCAGCCAGTTCCGTATTGGCGCGGCATCCTCGGTGGCCGGATCAGCGAGGAATGCCCCGAGACGATTGGCGTCCACAATGATGCACATCCGCGCGGTCTCTCAGTCTGAGAACCCGAGTAGCTGGTCGGTTTCCTTCAAAAAGAAGTCACGATAGCCTGGCGGCGCGCCCTCCAGGTTGCCGTAGTCGTCCAGGGTCATGTTGTGGATCGTGACTGCGTTGCCGGTAGGCTCGAAGTAGAGAATGGACACGTCATCGGACTTGAGCGTCTCTTTTCGGACTGCAATGCGCATGCGATCAACGATGTAGTCGCTATGCGTTTCAATCAGGAATCGGCTCCCGCTTTTCTTGAACGCGTCGACGAACAGATTCGCCAGTTCAGCCTGACCACGCGGGTGCAGATGGACTTCTGGTTGTTGTAGCAGGAACATCCGCCCGCCCGAATCACGGCGCCGCCGACCACCGACACGATCCGATTCCGTCGCCGCCATTACGTCCACGAGGATCGGGAGACTCTGGCTGACTCCGTAGCCGACGTCCGTTATGTTCGCGTGCGGACCGGTTCGGACCTTCACCTGTAGCTGAAACGGATCGCTCATTTGCCGGCCGTGGCGCTTGACCTTGATGTCGGAGAACAAACCCGACCCGCGGCCAAAGGCAACCAGATCGTCGTGAAGTGACTTCCAGTGACTCTGGTTCGTGCGACTCAGCCGCATCATCAGCATCGGGATGTGCCCACCTTCAGGCGAGGCCGTTTCGCTGACGGGGTTGTACGTGCGCATGGGCTTCGAACGGAGCGGCGCGATGGGAATCAGCTCCGGAAGTTGTGGACGCAGTACTCCAATGCGCTTACGGTCCGCGCGCTGGGTTCTCCTTGTCTTCGGCTTGTGGCGTAAAAACAGATCGCGCAGATAGTCGGCCACAGGCTGCAAACCTTGGGATGGAGGAGAGAATTTCTGTCTCTCGTCGCCGACCAGGGCCATCAGGTAGTCGAGAAGGAACACCGCCTGACCAAACGGAAAGTCGGTCTCCACTTGGTGATCGGGAGTACGCAAAACGGTTCCTTCCGGACCGCGTTCCAGTTCCAGGAACGAATCAGACTCGAACTCGAAACGGAACGACGCGATGGCCGGTTGTGAGTCCTCATCTCGAAACGTGATCAACACGCGGTACGATGGGATTTCACCGGTAGGCTTGGGCACGACCGAGAGTCCAAGCTGGAATTGGTCGATCCGGCCCCCGGGGCCGCGTCTCGATCGGACAATGTCGCGAAACGAGCCCATGACGAACGGTTCCTCGTTGAAGTCCAGCAGGCTGTCCAGGTCGAATCCGGTAAATGCCTGATGCAAGGCTCTGTAACATCCCAGAAAGGTGGTCTTGCCGGTACTGTTTTCGCCCACCAGCAGGGTAATGGGCCGCAGGTTGCCGCGTTGTGCATCCTGAAAGCAGCGCACGTCACACAGAATGAGTTCGCGCGGATCATCCATGGTCGACTTCTTGTTGTCAGGAAGCTGAGCTGGAGATCCGAACACGTGCCGTCGTCGAGGCTACTGTCGAAGAAGTCCTCATCGCACGAGTGTAGCACCCGCGCACGACGGCGCGACGGTTCGACGGTACCCGGAAATACCCTGTGGAGGCACCTGCAGGCTGCCCTGGCCGGATCCCTGAGTGGTTGCCGTGCTCGGGCGGATGGGGTTTTCCCGGCCGCATCTCAGAACGAGCGCGAGCCGCCGAACAGGCCCGTGAGCCAGCTCCAGAAGCCTCCCTGCCGCCGGGTGGCTACCAAACCGGTTTCCGACGATACGTCGACGACCTCGCCGGAGACGGTGCGCACGTCCTCGTCCGTGGAGTCCGACTCGCCGGGCGGAGGCCCTTCCGGGGCCGAAACGCGGACGAGCGGGGGGCCGCCCAGGCGGACGGTGACCATCACCTCCCCGGGGGCCGGGACGCTCGCCGCCGGCAGGCCGTGCGCGGCGCTGGCGTCGAGGGTGCCCAGCGCCGCGACCAGCGCGCTCTCGGCGACCTCGAAGATTCCCGGGACGCCGCGTCCGGCCGCGAGGGCCTGCGGGACGTCGCGGAACGAAACGGTCCAGTTCGGCGTGCCGCGCTCGATACGACAGGGATAGCTCGCGATGCGTGCGGACTGCATAGGCTTCATGAGTGGAACAGGGTTCGGATGATGCGCCGCGGGCCACGATGACTGCCGCCCGGCGCGCGGACGGCAGTCATGGTAGCCCGATTGTTTCGACAACGCGAACGCGCGCCTGCGGCGGCTACCGCAGTTTCCGGAAGAACGCGCGGATGTCCTCGGTCAGCAGCTCCGGCTCCTCGAGCGCCGCGAAGTGTCCGCCGCGCGGCATCTCGGTCCAGTGCGTCACGTTGTAGGCCGCTTCCGCCCACGCCCGCGGCGGGATGAACAGCTCCTTCGGGAAGATGGCGGCCCCGACCGGGGTCTCGATGTAGCCCGGCTGGTTGGTCGCGCGGCGCGACTCGTAGTAGATGCGGGTCGACGACGTGATGGTCTGGGTCGCCCAGTAGATGGTGATGTTCGTCAGCAGCTCGTCCCTGGTGAACTGGCTCTCGACGTCGCCGCCGCAGTCGCACCAGGTCCGGAACTTCTCGACGATCCAGGCCGCCAGCCCCGCCGGCGAGTCGTTGAGGCCGTAGCCGAGGGTCTGCGGCTTCGTGCCCTGGATGTTGCTGTACCCGCGCTCGTCCGCGAAGAACGCCTGCCGCTCCCGGGTGCGCGCCAGCTCCTCGGGCGGCACGCCGGCCGTCGGGTCGTCCACGCCCGCGGGCGGACCGGCCGTCACCATGTTCAGGTGCACGCCGACCACGCGGTCCGGATGCTGCGCGGCCTGCCAGCGGCTGATGATGCTGCCCCAGTCGCCGCCCTGCGTGCCGTAGCGGTCGTAGCCGAGCCGCTCCATCAGCCTGCCGATGATCGCGGCCATCTTCTCGGGGCCGTAGCCGCGGCCGGTGGGCTTGTCGGAGAAGCCGTAGCCGGGGATCGACGGGGCCACCACATGGAACGCGTCCGCAGCGTCGCCCCCGTAGTTGGTCGGGTCCGTCAGCAGCGGGATGATCTTGTAGAACTCCATGATCGAGCCGGGCCAGCCGTGGGTGATCACCAGGGGCAGGGCGTCCTCGTGGGGCGAGCGCTGGTGGATGAAATGGACATCCAGCCCGTCGATGTCCGTCTTGAAGTGGTCGAAGCCGTTCAGCAGCCACTCCTGGTCGCGCCAACTGAACTCGTCCCGCCAGTAGTCGATCAGCTCCTCCAGGTACTCGCGGTTCGTGCCGTAGTCCCACTCGGTGCCGACCAGGTCGTCGGGCAGCCGCGTCCGGGACAGGCGGTCCTTCAGGTCGGCCAGCACCGCGTCGGGCACGTCTATCGTGAACGGGCGGATCGCCTCGGGGTCCTCGGCCGCGCTCTCCTCCTGGCCCGGCGCCGGGGCGGCGGATGCGGTTCCGGTCGTCGCGAGCACGCCGGCGGCGAGAGCGAAGGCGGCCACCAGCATCAGCGGCGGGGCGCTACGAATCGTGGCGAATCGGAGCATGATCATCAACACACCTTTCGTTCAGGGTGGCCCCTATAATGCCACGACTGACCAGGAGGGACCGACCGATGCTGAAGACATGGCTGAACCGCGCGCTCGTCCTCGGCTGGATTCCGACGCTGTTCGTCGCCGGCGGCGTCCGCTGGCTCGACGAGCCGGCCGCGTCGGCCCAGGAGCGGACGCCGATCAAGGTGTCCCGCATCTACACCGGCGCGGACGGCCAGACGCATGTCGAGGAGCTCGACGTGCCGCTCACCTCGCAGCGCGGCGCCACCGAGCTGTCCGACCCGGTTCCGGTGACCAGCGTCCAGTTCCGGCGCACCTCGCCCGAGTACTTCATCGACTGGCACACGGCGCCTCGCCGCCAGTACGTGATCACGCTGGCGGGGGAGAGCGAGGTCGAGTTCGGCGACGGCACCAAGGTCCGGCTGTACCCCGGCCACATCCTGCTCGCCGAGGACACCACCGGCCAGGGGCACATCTCGCGGGCCATCGGCGACGAGGATCGGATCTCGATCTTCCTGCCGCTCGCCGAGCAGTAGACGTATCGGTTTCTGCGGGACTGCCAGCGGCAGCGGTGGGATAGCATGTCCCAGGCGCGCTGCGCATGAGGCTGTCGTGGGAGGAGCTACGGCGGATCACACGTGAACCATGACGAGGAGCCGAACGATGCAGATGCAGTTCCGCGGATCACGACACGCAATCGGAATCGCGCTCCTCGTGACGGCGCTCCTGTCGGCGCCCACCATGGTCAGTGCCCAGTCATCCGCCGAGTTCGTCCCGGTCACCGACGAGATGCTGCAGAACCCGGCGGACGGCGACTGGCTGTCGTGGCGCCGGACGCCGGACGGCTGGGGCTACAGTCCGCTGGACGAGATCGACCGGGACAACGTGCACCGGATCCGCATGGTCTGGACGCGGGGGCTCGCCGAGGGGCGCCAGGAAGGCACGCCGCTGGCCTACAACGGCGTGCTCTACATGCCGCAGTCGAACGACGTGATCGAGGCGATCGACGGGGCGACCGGCGACCTGATCTGGCAGCACCGGCGCGACCTGCCCGAAGACGTCTACGAGTACGTCGGCGGCAACGCGCGCAGCAACCGGAACATCTCCATCTACGACCGGTTCATCGTCAACACGAGCGACGACGACTACTTCTTCGGGCTCGACGCCACGACCGGCGAGATCGCCTGGGAGACGCAGATCTTCGACTACAAGGTGATTCCGGCCGGACACAGCTCGGGGCCGATCATCGCCGACGGCAGGGCCGTCTCCGGGCGAAGCTGCCGGCCGCGGGGCGGGCCGGAGTCGTGCGTGATCGTGGCCCACGACGCACGCACCGGCGAGGAGCTGTGGCGGCGGCGGACGGTGCCGGCCCCGGGCGAGCCGGGCGACGAGACGTGGGGCGGCGTGCCCTTCGAGGAGCGGATCCACGTCGGCACCTGGGTGGCCGGCAGCTACGACCCGGAGCTGCGGTTGTTCTACCAGGGCACGTCGGTCACCTCGCCGGCCCCCAAGTTCATGCTCGGCGGCGTCGACAACACGCACCTGTACCACAACTCGACGCTGGCGCTCGACATCGACACCGGCGAGATCCGTTGGTACTACCAGCACCTGAACGACCATTGGGACCTCGACCATCCCTTCGAGCGCATCCTCGTCGACACCGCGGTCGCGCCCGACCCGTCCGAGGTGAGCTGGATCAACCCGCGCCTGCGGCCGGGAGAGGTCCGGAAGGTGCTGACCGGCATCCCCGGCAAGACCGGCGTCGTCTACACGCTCGACCGCGAGACGGGCGAGTTCCTGTGGGCCACCCCCACCGTCACCCAGAACGTCATCAGCAGCATCGACGGCGCGACCGGGGAGGTGACGGAGAACGCCGAGGTGGTCTTCAACACGGTGGGTCAGGAGGTCTTCGCCTGCCCGACCTGGAACGGCGGCAAGGACTGGGAGGCCGGCGCCTACAGCCCGCTGACCAACACGATGTACATGCCGTTGCGCAACACCTGCGCGCGCATGCTCGCGACGCGGGTGTTCAACGACGATACCCCGACCCTGCCGACCGAGAACCGCTCGACCACCTATGCCATCGCCTACCGGCACCAGTTGGCGCCGGGCAACGAGAACGCGGGCACCGTGCGGGCGATCTCGGCGGAGACCGGCAGGACGGTCTGGCTCCACGAGCAGCGCGCGGGCACGCTGTCGCTCGTGACCACCGGGGGCGGCCTGGTCTTCGGCGGGGATGTCAACGGGCGGGTCCGGGCCTTCGACCAGGAGACCGGCGAGGTGCTGTGGGAGATCAACCTCGGCTCGCCCGTCAGCGGCTTTCCGATCAGCTACGCGGTCGACGGCAAGCAGTACATCGCGTTCGGCACGGGCAACGCGGGGACGTCGTCGCACTTCAACCGGTTGACCCCGGAGCTGCGTCCGAGCTCGGGCAACAACCTTTTCGTGTTTACGCTGCCTTGACCAAGCGCCGAGGACGCCGTCCCGACAAGGCGCCCTCGGCCGCCTTCGTCCGTTCCGCCCCGCCCGGACGATACTGAACGGAAGTCGTCATGATCCAGGACGCGGCAGACGATCTGCGGCGCATCCGGGACTACCCGCGGGCGCCGGTCAAACGCGCAGCCTACAGCGACCGCGCGGCGTGGCTCATGGCAATCATGGCGGAACTCGCCTACACAAGATTCGACCAGGAGGACGACAGCTCGATTCTGTCCCTCGCGCGAGAACTCGCCGAGCTCACGGACACGGAACAGATCGTCGAGCGACTGCGAGGGCTCGCGGCGCTGCTGGGTCCGGCTCGCGAAGGTGGAGCGACCAAGAACAACGCACTGCTCCGGCGTGCTCTCGCCGCGGGAGAATTCCGCCTCAAGGGGGTCCTGTTCGACGCCGCCACCGACACGCAGGGCTATGTCGCGGTGAGACGGCCCGACGACGGGCCCGGCATGGCCGTGCTGGCGTTCCGCGGGACGCAGCGGGTCAAGGACTGGATGATGAACCTGGACGCGGCCACGACGCAGGTGTGCAGCTCGGGCGGCAGGGTGCTGGGCAACGTGCACCGGGGGTTCAACGACGCGTTTCTCTCCGTTCGCGCGCAGATCGGCCCGCTGCTCGAGGGCGATGAAGACCTGCCGCTCTTCATCACCGGCCACTCGCTGGGCGGCGCTCTGGCCACGCTTGCGACCTGGTACCTCAACGGCGACAGCCTCGCGGCGTGCTACACGTTCGGCGCGCCGCGGGTTGGAGACACGGGTCTCATGGACCGGTTCCGGACGCCCGTCTACCGCCTGGTCAACGGCGTCGATCCCGTTCCGTTCGTGCCCCCGTCCCATAGAACCGTCTCTCTTGCGAAGCACGCGCTGCGGATCGTCGGTACGGTCATCAGCCCCGCGGAGAAACTGGCGGACGGCCTTGTCAAGTTCCAGGGATACCGTCACTACGGGTACCAGCGCTATCTCAACGTCTGCCCCGCGGGCCCGACCGGTGACTTCCCGAACCTTCGCGTGGAGTTCGCGGTATCGCCGCTCGTGCGGATCGGACGCGTGATCGGACGGGTACTGCGCCGGGAGTTCAACCGCGGCCTGCGTTGCGACAAGTACCACGACATGGGACTCTACCGCGCGAAGCTGCGCGCCTTCGCGCAGAAGCGGCAACAGGATCTCTAGTGCTGCGCCACGACTAGATTTTCGGATGCGCGGTGCCGTTATCGTCAACGATTCCGGGCTGTAAACCCATGTCCGTGTCCGAAGATTAGGGCGTGACGGACCACTAGCAGGGTTGCCGGCGGTGAAGGTCGCCGTCGAAGACGGCATGCCGGACGTCACCGCGGCCCCCGCTGCTACCTCCCTTCCCGTTTCCTTCACTCCCGGCCTGACTCCACTTGTCTCCCAAATGGGATATGACAGACCCTCCGTGCTGGGGTACGCAGGGTGCCGACGACCGGTCTCTCCCCGGCGCCCCCGGGGCGCAATGCGATTCGGGCTGGCTGGAGCACAAGCGCGATGTCGCCCGCGCCACTCGCCTGCCTCCCAAATGGGAGATGACAGACCTTGCCATGCCGGAGTATGTAAGGGGCATTGCGGTCTACGCTTCAACGGCTCCGTCACTGACGTTGCCATGTGCTGGAGGTTGCCTTGGCCAGTCCGTACCTGATCCAGGTCGCCAGCGAGTCGATGGCGGATGCGGACGTCCTCGCGAGTGACCTGCGCGAGACGCTCCTGGACTCGGACCACACCGTGTCGGTCGAGAGGCGAAGTGGGAACAAGGGGCATCTGGACGGCGGCGCCATTCTCGCCATCGTTCTGGGCAGCAGCGCGACGCTGGCTATTGCGAGGGGCATCCAGGCGTTCCTGAGTCGGAATCCCAGGGCCTCATTGCGGTTCACCAGACCCGACGGCACGGTCGTGGAGGTCGACAACCTGGCCGGCCGGCACGTCGCGCGCCTGGCGGAGACGCTGTTCGGAGAACGTTCATGAGGAGGCCGGTGTGAGCGAGCAAGGCGAATTCGACCCGCAGCGGGCGCTGGCGGTGGTCATGGGCAACAGCCGGTGGGAGGCCAGCGACTACGAAGACAACGCTGCGTGCAGGCACTCCGCCGAGGCGATGCAGGAGTACCTCCTGGACCCGAACGGGCTGGGTATCGACGGGGACAACGTCCTGGCGGTCATCGACGACCAGTCGGCGTACCCCCAACAGATTCTGGAGCGGGTCCACGGCTTTCTGAGCCAGAGGAAGGACGCGTTGCAGGAAGAGCAGCGGCCGGTGCGGGACCTGCTGTTCTACTACGTCGGCCACGGCTCGTTCTCGGAGTCGAAGGACTACTATCTGCCGATCTGCAAGACACGCGGACCGGACTTCGAGGGGACGAGCATCCGCATCGAGGCGCTGGCGAAGACCATCAAGGCGGCGGTTCGGAACCTGCGCGGTCACCTGATCTTCGATGCCTGTTTCTCCGCCGCGACGTTCAAGATATTCCTGTCGTCGGGGCCGGCCGACGTGGCCGTCCAGAAGACGCGGCATGCGTTTCCGACCAGCGGGATCGCACTGCTGTGCTCGGCCGGCAACAGCGACCCGGCGCTGGCGCCCGAGGGGCTGCGAGACACCGTGTTCACGGGCGAGCTGCTGCGGATTCTGAGAGAAGGAGACCAGGCCGCGCCGGAGAGGCTGTCGTTCGGTGACCTGGCCGAGCTGATCAGCGAGCGGCTCAAGAAGCGTTTCACCGACGTCATCCGCCCGCACGTCTCGTCGCCGAGACAGAAGGACGGCCAAGTGCACGTGATCCCGCTCTTCCCGAACGTGCTGGCCGGGGCTGCGCGTCCCCCCGCCCCGACCACCGAACCGGACGGGACCGACGAGGATCGAGGGTCGTCGCCGGGCCCGAAGACCCGCAAGAAACGACCGCCGGTTGAGCAACAGGAGCCCGTGCGCATCCGGGTCCCGCCGTACATACTGACGGACGGCGAGTGGGGCAAGGTCCCGAGAGAGGTCCAGACACTGCTGCTCAGTTGGGAGGAGGAGACCTACATCGGGTACGGTGCGATGGCGCTCAGCGTGGTCTGTCTGGCGATGGCCGGCGCGGCGCTCTGGTTCGATCCCGCGGCGGAGGACGCTTGGAGCCCCGAATGGATCATCGGGACAGTCGTCGGAATGTCCGGGGGCGCCGCCGTTCTGTTGTTCTCCGCCTCGGTCCTCCTGTTCGCGTTCAGGCGCTGGCGGCCGAAGCTGCCCATGCTCGCACCCAAGTCGTCGCCGCCCCAGGAATGGGAAGAGTACGAGATCATGGAAGGGCTGCGCGCGAGGGACGCCGTCTACCTGCTGGGAAGCTCCTCCATCGGTCGCCGTGCGCTCACGGCGACCCTCTTGATGACGTTCGCGGCGCTCGTCATCTGGGTCGCGAAGAACTTGTGGCAGCAGTAGTCGGGGGGCTGCGTGCACCGGCGCGTGGCGGGATGCCCTGCGTACGGCCTCTTCGGTCGGCGTCGGCGCCCGCACTGTCGTCAGTAGCGCTGCTCGGAACATAGCCCGCGCGGCTGCTCGTCCGGTTGACGAAGCTCGACCTGCTCACCATCGACGATTGGATGCTCGCGCCACTGCGCGACCAGTCATTACCGCGATGTTCGACGATACTCTTGCCCACCCGCGCCACGCCATGCCTGTAAATGGGAGATGGCGGCCTTCCCGGCGCGTGTGTAGGATGCGACTGCGTCTTCCTCACGCTCGGCATTCCGGGCTTGGGGCCCCGGAGGGGGCCGGACGGCGCCCAGCAGTCGCGTGGGAGGACGTGTCGTGAACCCGCTCGATGCCTTCGACCGTATCCTTGCGTCGCTGCATCAGGCCGCGCTCGACGATGCCCACTGGCCCGCCACGGCCGCCCTGATCGACGAGGCCTGAGGCACCGCGGGCAACGTGCTTATAGTCGGCGAAGGGACGGGCGACGACGCGCGCGTCCACTTCGTCCGGTATCTGTACCGTGGCGAGCCTCGACCGGATCTGGCGCGCGAGTACTACGATGTCTACTACCCGCACGACGAAGCGCCGGCCCGCATCCGGAAGCTGCCCGCCGGCCAAGTCGTTCATACCCCCGCCCTGTACACCGAAGAGGAGTTGAGGACGTCGGCGGCGTACAACGAGGCATGGCTCCACTGCCGCTGCCAGAACGGCTTGTGCATTCCCCTCGGCGGGCCGGACGGCCTGCGGATCATCTGGGGCTTCGCCGACCCGATCGCGACCGGTGACTGGCAGTCCGATCGACTCGAGTTGGTCGAGTTTTTGCTGCCGCATGTCCGCCAGTTCGTCCTGGTCCGCCAGGCGCTGGCCGGCGCCGCTGCGCTGGGCGCCGGTACGGCCGGCCTGATCGAGAACAGCCGGATCGGCGTCCTGCACCTGGACCGCGGCGGGCGCGTGCTGGCGGCGAACGACCCCGCGCGGGACATCCTGCGCCGCGGCGAGGGGTTGTCCGACCGCGACGGCGCCCTGCGCGCCTCGCTGCCGGCGGATGATGGCCGCCTGCAGCGGCTGCTGAAGCGTGCGCTGCCGGTCTTCGGAAGCGCGACGCCGCCGGCCGGCGGTTCGATACGGATCCAGCGCCCCGTGCTCCGGTCGCGGCTGGAGCTTCATGTACACCCCATGGAGCCCGCACAGGCGGACTTCGGTGGCCGCCGGGCGGCGGCGCTGGTGCTGGTGGTCGACCCGGCGATCCGTCCGCGTATCGACCCGGGTCGGGTGTCGGCGCTGCTCGGCCTGACGCCGCAGGAGGGTCGGGTGTCGGCGCTGTTGGCCGAGGGCCGGCCGGTGCGCGAGATCGCCGCGACGACAGGCTACAAGGAAAGCTACGTCCGCTGGCTGCTGAAGCAGGTCTACAAGCAGCAGGGCCTGTCCGGGCAAATCGCCCTGGTGCAGCGGGTCCTGGCCTTGTACGCCTTTCCGCTGCGCTGAGACGGCGCCGACGACCGGCTTGTCGCCTGTCCGTCGAGCGGCTTCAAATCGCCCTGGCGCAGCGGGTCCTGGCCGCGTGGGCGCTGCCGCGCCGCCGACGGCCGCCGGCAGCGAGCCGGGCTCCTCCTATCCCGCTTCTTCCTTCATCCCCAGCCGTTCAAGGGCGGCGCCAGGCGGCGCCTGCACTTTCTTGCCCTATCCGCGCCACGTTATACCCCTAACATGGGGTAAGACGGGCTTTACCGGCATCGACCCCCGTGGGTCGGCGATTGCTCGGGGCCCGACGCTGTCGGAAGGGCCGCGCAAACCCTTTCTTGCTCCTATCCGGGCCCGTCTATCTCCTCCAAATGAGAGATGACACGAAAGTGCTTTCATTTGTATGAATTGCGCGTGGACGGAGACCAGCGAGGCCCGACTCTCTGACGGTGACCGCGGGGTCGAGGGGCCGGCCTTGCTCCGGTTTCAGATTTCGCTGGGTACCAGCCGATCCCGGCGCCGAGTGCGCCACGCTAGTTCTTGCCAGGAGGCCGGCCGGTGAATTCACGCGTTCTGGTCGTGGACGATCAAGAACAAATCCACGACGACTTCCGGGAGATGCTGCTGCCGCGCCGCACGACGGCGGCGTCGGACGACCTGGTGGCGGCCTTCATGGATCCGCCGAACCGTTCGTCCGGGCTCCGGTTCCCGCCGTTCGATCTGCGGCACGCGCGGAGCGGTCAGGAAGGCTATGCCGCCGTCACGCAGGCGCACGAGCGGAACGAGCCCATCGCCGTCGCCTTCGTCGACGTGCGCATGCCGCCGGGCATCGACGGCGTCGAGGCGGTGCGCCGCATGCGGGCTGTAGACCGCAACCTCGAGGTCGTCATCATGACCGCGTACTCCGACAAGCCGCTCTCCGCCATCATCGGCGACGTCGACCTGCTGCACAAGCTGCTGTACATCCGCAAGCCCTTCGCCCGCGAAGAGGTCCAGCAGATCAGCCTGTCGCTGGTGAAGAAGTGGAACCTGGAGCGGGACCTCGCCGAGGGGCGCCGGCAACTGACGGATTCTCACCGCCGCCTGGAGGCCGTGCTCGACGCCACCGGCGACGCCATCGCGATGTATGACGGGACGGAACGGCTGGTTTTCGCCAACCGTTGGTACGAGGCGCTGTTCGACCGGACCCCCGACGAGTTGCGCGAGCTGTCGCTGAGCGCTGCGGCCGGGCGGTTCCGGGAGTGCTCGCCGGAGTTCCAAGTACCGAATCGGATAGCGACGGTCGGTCCGACCGCGCGCTCGCGCGTGGTCGAGCCGCACCCGCGCCGCACCGCGGCGCAGGGGTCGGCGCTGTTCTACCAGTTCACGCAACCGGTGTCCGACAGCAGTGGCGAGCGCATAGGCCACCTGGTTGTCTACCGGGACGTGTCGCGCGAGATCGAGATCGAGCGGATGAAGGCGGAAGTTGGCCGGCTGCGCTCCGAGCTCGAGGCCACCTACGCTTTCAGCGGAATCATCGGGTCGAGTCCGGGGATGTGCAAGGTGGGCGACCTGATGCGGCGCGTCGTCGACAGCGATGTCGGCGTGCTGGTGACGGGCGAGAGCGGCACGGGCAAGGAGCTCGTCGCCAGGGCCCTGCACTTCAACGGGCCGCGCAGGAAGGGTCCGTTCGTCGCGATCAATTGCGCCTCGGTGCCCGAGACGCTGATGGAGACCGAGATGTTCGGGCACGAGCGGGGCGCGTTCTCCGGCGCGACGGCGCGGCGCGCCGGGTGCTTCGAGCAGGCCGACGGCGGCACGCTGCTGCTCGACGAGATCGGCGACATGCCCGTCGTCCTGCAGGCCAAGTTGCTGCGGGTGCTGCAGGAGCGCGAGATCCGCCGGGTCGGTGGGACCGCCGCCATCCCGATCGACGTCCGCGTGGTCGCGTCGACGCACCGCGATCTGGAAGCCGCGATGCGCGAGGGCGCGTTTCGGGAGGACCTGTACTATCGGCTCGCGGTGTTTCCTGTCGACGTCCCGCCGTTGCGGACGCGCCAGGAGGACATCCCGCTGCTGGCCGAGCACTTCCGCAAAAAGCACGCCGACCGGCTGGACTTAGCCGTACGGACCATTTCCCCCGCCGCGATCGCCCTGCTGGTGCGGTACGAATGGCCCGGCAACGTGCGCGAACTGGAGAACGTCATCTGCCGCAGTCTCGTGCTGGAGACTTCCGACGTGCTCCAGGCGGCCACGCTTCCCTCCGAAGTGCTCCCACCCCCTCCTTCCTCTCCCGGCGCGCCGGGAGGGCCGCCCGCGACCTCGGGAACGCTGGCGGACCTGGAGCGGTGGGCGATAGTCGACGCCGTCGACAAGTCGGGGCACAACTTGACCCGCGCCGCCAGCGCCCTGGGCATCGACCGAACCACCCTGCACCGAAAGCTGAAGAAACACGGCGTCCGCAACGATCGGGCCTGACAGCCCGCGCGCACCGGATCGCGGCCATCTGCATCGCACACGGGACGGAGGTCCTGCTCACCCGGGACCGTGATTTCTCACTGTTCCCGGAACTCCGCACCCGAGACCCGCTTCCTTCCTCGTAGCGGTCGGGACGGCCCGATCCTCTCTACCCGTGGGCGCGTTCCACTCGGCGGCCCGAAGGCGGCCGAGCCTCGCTACCGGGCGCATCGGGTGATGCAGGTCGCGGCGCTCCGCTGCAAAACACGACAGTCGGCCCCAGTCGGGGCGCAACTTCCCTTTCTGGAATGAGTTGAGACGCATCCGGTGCGCTGTCGCGCACGCCTTCCGTCGCAGGTTGCAGCAGGTGCGACGGGTGCCGTGTTGACTGTCCTGGCGTGGTGTAAGTCTCTGAAAAACAGTCAGTTACAGCGCATCGGCAGGAAATGGATCGGTTCTTGCCTTGAACGAGGCCCGTTACCTCCGCGACGGGTAGCCGCAACGTGCCCTCGCAGAGAGGTCCTGATGGAGCCGACATTGTTGCAACTGACTGTTCTCGACCTGAGTGCTCACCCGGCTGACCTATCGGATGCATCTCGCGCAGGCATTCGCCGGAGGTTCCGCCCGGGAGCGCGACGTCCCCGACGTCGAACGGATGTCCGGCAAGCGTCCGGCGACCCCGTCGCGAATGGACGGCCCGGCATCTGGCGCGCTCGCGCGGCCGTGACTGTCCTGGCCGTCGCCGCCGTCTCATTCTGGTCGGTGGATACGCGCGCGCAGACCAACGTGGCGCCGGAGATCTCCGTTCCCGGGTCGAAGGCGTACGAGCAGGGGGAGACGATCACGCCGTTCGGGGTCACGGTTTCGGACGCGGACGGGGACCCGGTGACGGTGACTGTGACGGGCCTGCCCTCGGGATTGTCGTATTCGAACGGTCAGGTTCAGGGGACGGTGTCCGAGGGCGCGTCGGCGCAGTCGTACACGGTGACGGTCCGTGCGGACGATGGTGTGAACTCTGCGGTCGAGTCGACGTTCACGATCGCGGTGACGGCGGCGTCCACGGTAGTCGATCCGCCGAACACGGCGCCGGTGATCACGTCGCCAGGCGACAAGACGTACGAGCAGGGG
Organism: Acidobacteriota bacterium; assembly: GCA_009861545.1. Lineage (NCBI taxonomy): Bacteria > Pseudomonadati > Acidobacteriota > Acidobacteriota bacterium. Next base: position 58,893 of record VXME01000017.1, read on the forward strand.
GAGACGATCACGCCGTTCGGGGTCACGGTTTCGGACGCGGACGGGGACCCGGTGACGGTGACTGTGACGGGCCTGCCCTCGGGATTGTCGTATTCGAACGGTCAGGTTCAGGGGACGGTGTCCGAGGGCGCGTCGGCGCAGTCGTACACGGTGACGGTCCGTGCGGACGATGGTGTGAACTCTGCGGTCGAGTCGACGTTCACGATCGCGGTGACGGCGGCGTCCACGGTAGTCGATCCGCCGAACACCCCGCCGGTGATCACGTCGCCCGGCGACAAGACGTACGAGCAGGGCGAGACCATCACGCCGTTCGGGGTCACGGTTTCGGACGCGGATGGGGACCCGGTGACGGTAACGGTGACGGGCCTTCCGTCGGGGTTGTCGTATTCGAACGGTCAGGTGCAGGGGACGGTGTCCGACAACGCCTTGCCCGAAGACTACCCCGTGACGATTCTGGCGGATGACGGAGGCGATACGGCCGCGAGCAAGACGTTCACGATCGAGGTGACGGCGCTCCGTAGCGCGAGCAGCACAGGGTTGGACTATTCGTTCCGAGGCGCCCAAAGCGTCGAAGAAGGCCGGTCAGTGGACCTCACCATCACCCAGTTGGGAACGGGAAGCCATACGTTCAGGTACTGGACCGGGGTAGCCACAGACGGCCCCCAGACTCGCGCGGCTACGCCAGCCTCTGACTATGCGTCGGTGTCTGGAACCGACCTCTTCGGGGGCAGGACCATCACCTTCACCGGGGACGGTGACGACAGGATCATCCAACTGACCACGTACGAAGACAGCCGTGTGGAGCATGACGAAGCCTTCCTGTTGCGCTGGCAGGTTAAGTCCGGCGACGAACAACGGATGGCAGGGTTCCAAACCATCACGATCTTGAACGACGACCAGGCAACGATCACGGTGTCCGAGTCACAGAGCACAGAGGGCGAGGACATGGATTTCACGGTGACCCTCAACAGACAGTTGCCCGGCGAGGTCACCTTGACGCCGAGCTACAGGAACGGGACGGCCGCTGCGGGCGACTACACCGCGAACACCAGCAAGCTCACGTTCGCGGGCACAGCGGGCGAGCAAAAGACCTTCACGGTTGGCACGGCGCAGGATTCGGTCCTGGAAGAGGACGAGACCTTCGCGTTGGGATTCACCGTGCCGTCCTCGACACCGCCCTTGAACTATACCGGCACAGGGAGCGCGATCGCGGTCGTGTCGGGGACCGGCACGATCCGCGACGGCTCGCCGCAGGTGACGATCGCCAACGCATATGCAGAAGAGGGTGACCCGATCACCTTCACGGTGACGCTGGACAAGGCGGTGTCGGGGGGTCTGACGGTGACGCCGAGCTTCACCGACGGTACGGCGACGAAGGACGTGGACTATACGGAGAACACGGCGGCGCTCAGCTTCACCGGTACGGCGGGCGAGACGCAGACCTTCACGGTGGCCACGATCGAGGACACCGACGCGGAGCGCAGCGAGAGCTTCATCGTTAGCCTCGCAGTTTCGGGTACGCAGGCGGCGGTGGGGGCGACCGACACGGCAAACGGGACCATCACGAACGACGACGGGGATTTCGCAGCCGTGACGATCGAGGACGCGAGCGCAGAAGAGGGCGACTCGATGACCTTCACGGTGACGCTGGACAAGGCGGTGTCGGGCGGCCTGACGGTGACGCCGAGCCTCAGCAGCGGCTCGACCCCGGGTTTTGCCACCATGGGTACGGACTACACCGGGAACACCGCGCCGCTCAGCTTCGCCGGCACGGCGGGCGAGACGCAGACGTTCACGTTGGCGACGACCGAGGACACCGACGTCGAAGACTCAGAGATCTTCTACGTCAACCTGAGAGTCTCGGGGACAAACGTGCCAGTGAATAGTCTCGATTCCGCGACGGGCACGATCCTGGACGACGACAGCCCGGCATTGACGATCGACGACGCGTCGGCCGTCGAAGGCAACTCGATGACCTTCACGGTGACGTTGAACAAGGCGCTCTCGAGGGCGGTGACGGCGTATGTGGACGACACCGCCGTCACGGCGACGAGCCACGTCTTCCCCAGAGCCGACTACTCTTCCCCAAGCACCGATCGGCTCACATTCGTCGGCACAGCAGGCGAGACGCACACCTTCACGGTGTCGACCGTAGACGACGACGAGAGCGAGGCGGCCGAGACGTTCACCGTGAGCCTGAGAGTCTCCGAGGGGACACCCGTGAGGGTAACCGACACGGCGACGGGCACGATCCTGGACAACGACAGGCCGGCCCTGACGATCGCCGACGCCTCAGCCGCCGAAGGCGATTCGATGACGTTCACGGTGACGCTGGACAAGGCGGTGTCGGGGGGACTGACGGTGACGCCGAGCTTCACCGACGTGACGGCGACGAAGGGCACGGACTACACCGAGAACACGGCCGCCATCAGCTTCGCCGGTACGGCGGGCGAGACGAAGACCTTCACCGCGGCGACGACCGAGGACACCGACGAGGAGGACGACGAGACCTTCACCGTCGCCCTCGTCGTCTCCGGAGCCTCCGAGACGGTCACTGCGACCGACACCGCGACGGGTACGATTCTCGACGACGACCGGCCCGTCGCGGCGTTGACGGTTGCCGACGCCTCGGCCGAAGAGGGCGGCTCGATGACGTTCACGGTCACGCTGGACGCGGCGGTTTCCGGGGGGCTGACGGTGACCCCGAGCTTCACGGACGGCACGGCCACCAAGGGCACCGACTACACCGCGAACACGGCGGCGCTCACCTTCACCGGCACGCAGGGCGAGACGCAATCCTTCACGGTGGCGACGACCGAGGACGCCGACGCCGAGCTCGACGAGACGTTCACGGTTGGCTTGACCGTCTCGGGGACATCGAACACGGTGAGGGCGACAGACACGGCGACGGGCACGATCACGAACGACGACGGCGCGCTGCCGTTCGTGACGGTGGCCGACGCGTCGGTCGACGAGGGTGGATCGATGACCTTCAGGGTGACGCTGGACGCGGCGGTGTCGGGGGGGCTGACGGTGACGCCGAGCTTCACGGACGTGACGGCGACGAAGGGCACGGACTACACGGAGAACACGACGGCGCTCAACTTCACGGGGACGGCGGGCGAGACGCAGACCTTCACGGTGGCGACGACCGAGGACGCCGACGCGGAGCCTGACGAGACGTTTACGGTCGGCCTGACCGTCTCGGGGACATCGGAGACGGTGACGGCGACCGACACGGCGACGGGGACGATCACGAACGACGACGGCGCGCTGGCGAACGTGACGATTGGCGACGCGTCGGCCGCCGAGGGCGATTCGCTGACGTTCACGGTGACGCTGGACGCGGCGGTGTCGGGGGGGCTCACGGTGACGCCGAGCTTCACGGACGTGACGGCCACGAAGGGCACGGATTACACGGAGAACACGGCGGCGCTGACCTTCGCCGGGACGGCGGGCGAGACGCAGACCTTCACTGTGGCGACCACCGAGGACGCCGTCGCCGAGCTTGACGAGGTGTTCACGGTCGGCCTGGCCCTCTCGGGGACGCAGGCGCTGGTGTCGGCGACGGACAGGGCGACGGGGACGATCACGAACGACGACGGTGCGCTGCCGGCGGTGACGATTGAAGACGTCAGCGCGGCGGAAGGCGATTCGCTGACGTTCACGGTGGCGCTGGACAAGGCGGTGTCGGGGGGTCTGACCGTGACGCCGGGCTTCACGGACGTGACGGCCACGGCGGGTACCGACTACACGGAGAACAGGTCGGGGCTCAGCTTCACGGGCACGGCGAACGAGACGCAGACGTTCACGGTGGCGACGACGGAGGACTCCGACGCGGAGCCGGACGAGACGTTCACGGTGAATCTGGCCGTCTCCGGGAATTCGGCGCCGGTGACGGCGACGGATACGGCGACGGGGACGATCACGAACGACGACGGCGCGCTGCCGGCGGTGGCGATTGCCGACGGGTCGGCAGCCGAGGGCGACTCGATGACCTTCACGGTGACGCTGGACGCGGCGGTTTCTGGCGGGTTGACGGTGACGCCGAGCTTCACGGACGTGA
>VXME01000017.1:63058-91160 GCA_009861545.1 Acidobacteriota bacterium
CGGACTACACCGAGAACACGGCCGCCATCAGCTTCGCCGGTACGGCGGGCGAGACGAAGACGTTCACCGTGGCGACGACCGAGGACACCGACCAGGAGGACGACGAGACGTTCACCGTCGGCGTCGCCGTCTCCGGAAATTCGGCGCCGGTGACGGCGACGGATACGGCGACGGGGACGATCCTCGACGACGACGCGCCGGCATTGACGATCGCCGACGGGTCGGCCGCCGAGGGCGACTCGATGACGTTCACGGTGACGCTGGACGCGGCGGTCTCTGGCGGGTTGACGGTGACGCCGAGCTTCACGGACGTGACGGCGACGAAGGGCACGGACTACACCGAGAACACGGCCGCCATCAGCTTCGCCGGTACGGCGGGCGAGACCCAGGTCTTTACCGTGTCGACGACCGAGGACACCGACCAGGAGGACGACGAGACGTTCACCGTCAGCCTGTCCGTCTCCGGGACTTCCGAAACGGTGACGGCGACCGACACGGCGACGGGGACGATCACCGACGACGACGGCGAAGGGAATCAGGGGGTCGTGACGAGCCTGACGGTCGACGACGAAGTGGCCGCCGAGGGCGACCCGCTCACGTTCACGGTGACCCTGGACGCGGCGGTTTCTGGCGGGTTGACGGTGACGCCGAGCTTCACGGACGTGACGGCGACGAAGGGCACGGACTACACCGAGAACACGGCCGCCATCAGCTTCGCCGGTACGGCGGGCGAGACCCAGGTCTTTACCGTGTCGACGACCGAGGACACCGACCAGGAGGACGACGAGACGTTCACCGTCAGCCTGTCCGTCTCCGGGACTTCCGAAACGGTGACGGCGACCGACACGGCGACGGGGACGATCACCGACGACGACGGCGAAGGGAATCAGGGGGTCGTGACGAGCCTGACGGTCGACGACGAAGTGGCCGCCGAGGGCGACCCGCTCACGTTCACGGTGACCCTGGACGCGGCGGTTTCTGGCGGGTTGACGGTGACGCCGAGCTTCACGGACGTGACGGCGACGAAGGGCACGGACTACACCGAGAACACGGCCGCCATCAGCTTCGCCGGTACGGCGGGCGAGACCCAGGTCTTTACCGTGTCGACGACCGAGGACACCGACCAGGAGGACGACGAGACGTTCACCGTCAGCCTGTCCGTCTCCGGGACTTCCGAAACGGTGACGGCGACCGACACGGCGACGGGGACGATCACCGACGACGACGGCGAAGGGAATCAGGGGGTCGTGACGAGCCTGACGGTCGACGACGAAGTGGCCGCCGAGGGCGACCCGCTCACGTTCACGGTGACCCTGGACGCGGCGGTTTCTGGCGGGTTGACGGTGACGCCGAGCTTCACGGACGTGACGGCGACGAAGGGCACGGACTACACGGCGAACACGGCGGCGATCAGCTTCGCCGGCGACGCGGGCGAGACGCGGACCTTCACCGTGCCGACGATCGAGGACACCGATGGAGAGGACGACGAGGCGTTCGCCGTCGGTCTGCGTGTTTCCGGGACGTCCGAATCAGTGACGGCGACCGATACGGCGACGGGAATGATCATCGACGACGACCCGGTAACGGCGGGAACGCTGACGATCGGCGATGCCAGCGCCCTGGAGGGCGACCGCGTCACGTTCGCCGTCACGCTGGACAGGGCGGTCCCCCGCGGTTTCACGGTGACGCCGCAGTTGAGCGACGGGACGGCGACGTCCGGCGACGATTACAGCCCGGAGGACCAGACGGTACGGTTTGCCGGCACGGCGGGCGAGACGCAGACGTTCTCGGTGCCCACGGTGGAGGATGCGGTCGAGGAAAGCGACGAGACGTTCACGGTGAGCCTGGCCGTCTCGGGCACGACGGCTGTCGTGGCGGCAACGGACACGGCCGCGGGCCGGATCGTGGACGACGACCTGACGCCGGTTGTCCTGACGGTGGACGTGTCGAGCGTCTCGGAGGCGGTGGGGCCCACCGTCGTCGAGGTGACGGCCGCCTTCGAGGGCGGGGTCTCCCTGTCGAGGGCGACGGCCGTGCAAGTGACGGCGGGAGGGGCGGGCGACGCGGCGGTGCCGGGAACGGACTACACCGCTTCGCCAGCGTCGTTCACCGTAGCGATCCCGGCGGGTGCGGCGGCCGGTTCATCGCCGTTCACGCTCGACCCGGTGAACGACACGCTGATGGAGACCGACGAAGCCCTGACGGTGAGCGGCGCCTCCGGGGCCCGAGCAGTGACGGGGACCGCGGTGACGCTGGAGGATGACGACACCGCGTCGGCGCGGCTGGTCATCCGGCTGGAACCCGACGTGGTATCCGAGGACTCGGGGCCGACACGGGTGTCGGTGATTGCCGAGATCGTGGGCGCGACGCCGACCGCGCCGCTACCGGTGACCATGCAGGTGGGGGACCAGGACGACACCGCGCAGTTGACCATGGACTACGAACCGGTCGACGCGTTCTCGGTGACGATACCGCCAGGCGCGACGCAGCAGCGCACGACGTTTCTCCTGTCTCCGATCGACGACGACCTGATCGAGGGCAACGAGACGCTGACGGTGACCGGCGAGGCATCTCGACTGGACGCGGCGTCGGACCAGGGGCTGATCCGCGACGAGGATCTGGCGGAAGTACGGTCCGAGGGGACGGGTCGGACACTGTTCCTGCTGGCGCGGGCGATCGGGTCGGAGTCGCTGGCCGCGATCGAGGAGCGCTTCGCTGGCGCCGGGTCCGGCCGTCGGGCGCGGCTGGGGGCGGCGGCGATGCCCGGCACGTTCGCCGGTGCGGCGGGTACGTTCGCCGGGGCGGGAATGCCCGGTACGGGCCCGGGCCTGCCGGGCACGGCGGGTGCTGGCCGGTCGGTATCGCTCGCGGGGGCGGGGGCTCACGGCCAGGGCGCCCACGGCATGGGTCCGACGATGGCGATGCACCAGCATCCGTTCGGAGAGCTGGCATGGCTCGACGGGGCCGGATTCGCGGCGCCGCTGGACACCGGTCCGGACGCGGAGAGGACGCCGGCCGGCTCGGAGGTGGCCGGCACGGAAGCGGTCGGCCAGGAGGCCGCCGACGAGGCGGGCTGGGTGGTCTGGGGCCGCGCCGCCACCACGCGGACCGCCGTACAGGCGACGCCCGGCGCGCAGGCGCGAGGCGACCTCTTCACGACGCACCTGGGAGTCGACACCCGCGTCGGGTCCGGCGTGCTGCTGGGCGTCGCGGCGTCGCACAGCGAGGGCAAGCTGGGCTACACGCTCGGGACGCAATCGGATGCGATGCCCGCGGCGGTCGAAGGCGGACTGACGAGTGCGCAACCGTACGTGCTCTGGGCGCCGCGTGCCGGCCTCGAGCTGTGGGGCCTCGGCGGCGTCGGGCGGGGCGCGTTGCAGGTGTCGGACACGTTCGGGACTGTCGATACGGGAATCGGGATGCGGCTGGCCGCCGGTGGCGTACGGCAGGAGGTAGCGGCGGCGAGCGGACTGGCGGTGAAGGCCGACGCCTTCCATGTGGCGATGGCGTCGGACGCCCACCCGGAACTGCCGGCGGCGCGGGCGACGGCGACGCGGGCGCGGATGCTGCTCGAATGGGAATCGGAGTGGGCGGCGCCGGCGACATCGCGGATACGTCCGCGGCTGGAGCTGGGCGGCCGGTGGGACGGTGGGAACGACGTGAGCGGGCTGGGCACGGAACTCGGCGGCGGCCTCTCGCTGATGCACGTCGGGCTGGGGTTGGAGCTGAGCGGGTCGGGGCGCTATCTGCTGGCGCACCAGGCCGAGGGCTTCGAGGAATGGGGGGCGAGCGTGGCGCTGCGGGCGGGTCCGGGCGTGACCGATAGAGGAATGTGGGTGTCGGTCGAGCCGGAGTGGGGCGCGGCGGCCAGCCGCATGCACGCGATGTGGGGACAGCAGCCGGATCCGGGACTCCACCCCGGCGCGGTCGGTGGCATCTCCGGCGCGGAGCCGGGCCGGTTGCGACTGGCGGCCGGCTACGCATTGCCCGAAGCCGGCGCCGACCTGCGGCTGGAAGCGACGCGCGAAACCTACGGCCCGCGCGCCGAGCCGAACCTCCGCGTCGGGTTGTCGGCGACCTTCGACTGGTAGCCGGCGGCGCGTGCTCCACGGTGCCAGCCGCGCACGGTTCCCCAGGACAATTCCCCATGCAGGAGACATCGACGGGTGGCGCGCAACCTGCGGCGCCCGCGCGGATTCTGATCGTCGATGCCGACCCCGACGCGCTGCGGACCCTTTCCGACTCGGTGATCGCCCTGGGACATGCGGTCTGCCACGCCGCCGAACCCGGGCGCGGCGTGGTCGATCTGTCCGCCGATGCGCGTCCCGACCTCGCGGTGATCGGTCTCGCGGCCGGTGCGACGGCGGCGCCTGCCGTCGAGACCGCCGAGCGGATCGCGGAGCGGTTCGGGATACCGATCGTCTACGCCGTGCAGACGGGGGACACCGCGCTGCTGGACCGGACGCAGCGCACGAACCCGCACGGCTACGTGCTGAAGTCGGCCGAGCCCCTGCAACTGGATCTCACCCTCCGCGCGGCGTTGAACCTGGCTGCGCGCGAGCGGGCCGACCGCGAACGGCAGGACCGGGAGATGGCCGCGCTCAAGGCATCGGTGGCGTTCACGGAACGGGACAACGCCATCCTCCGCTGCCTGTTCGAACGCATCAGCGACGCGGTCGTCCTGGGCGATCCCCGGGGCAGACTCACGGCCATCAACCCCGCCGCGAGACGGTTGGGCCGGACGTCGCTGGAAGACCCGAACAAGTGGACCGAGTACTTCACTACCTACCAGGGCGACGGGCGGACGCCGTTCGCGACGGCGGATCTGCCGCTTGTACGCGCCCTCCATGGTGAGACCACCCAGGACGTCCCCGTGGTGCTCCGGCCTCGCCACGCGGATGCCGGCACGGAGGACATCTGGCTGAACGCCAGCGGATACCCGTTGCTCGACGCGCAGGGCAGGTCCCTCGGCGGCGCCGTGCTGCTGCGCGACGTCACCGCCCTGCGCGAGCAGTCGGCGAAGGCTGCGAAAGCCCAGGCCGAGCTGCACGAGCGGCTGCAGGTGCTGGATGCGATCATCCGCAGCATGGCCGACGGGGTGGTCGTCGCGGACGCGCAGGCGCGATTCAAGCTGTTCAACCCGAGCGCAGAGCGCATCGTCGGCATCGGCATGACGGACCGGCCGCCGGACGAATGGCCCGACATCTACGGCGTGTACTACCCCGACGCGTCGACTCCAGTGCCGGCGGACCAGTTGCCGGTGGTGCGCGCCATCCGGGGCGAGAGAGTGGAAGGGCAGGAACTGTTCATCCGCAATCCGGGCGTTCCGGATGGGGCATTCATCAACGTGAACGCCAGCCCCCTGCGCGACGAAGCGGGCCGGGTCGTCGGCGGGGTGACCGTCTTCCGCGACGTGTCGGCGCGCCGGATGCAGGAAGAGGCGTTGACGCAGGCCTTCGCCCTCGGACGCCTGGAGGTCATCGACACGGTCATGCACAACATCGGGAACGCGATCAACAGCGTCGCGACGGGCGTGGACACGCTGCACGGGTGGTTCCAGGACAACGAGCTGATGCGACGGTTCGGCAGGCTGACGGACCTCGTCGCCGCGCACGACCGCGACTGGACCGCCTGGCTGGAGCACGACGCGCAGGGCCGGCAGTTGCGGCCGTTCCTGCTCGCCCTCGTGCGGGACCTGACCGGCGAGCACGAGAAGCTGGTGGGAACCGCCGCCCGCGTGCGGGAGCGCGTGCGCCACATTGTCGACATCATCCGCACCCAGGCCGCCTTCACGAACGGCACGGTGGAACGCAAGCTCGTCGATCTGCCGGCGACCATCCGGGACGCCGTGAAGGTGGTCCAGGAATCGCTCGGGCAACGCGGCGTCGCCATCGAGGTCGACTGCTCCCGTGCGCCGCGCGAGATGGTGGTGCAGGAGAGCCGGTTTCAACAGATGCTCGTGAACCTGCTCAGGAACGCGATGGAGGCTACCGACGAACGCGCGGCCCGAGGGGAGGACGACCCGGGCTGGCGGCCGGGGATTCGCGTGCTGGCCTATCGCGGGGAACAGGAGAACACGCTCGTGATCGACGTCAGCGACAACGGCATCGGCATCGATCCGTCCGATTTCAACTCGGTGTTCAACGCCGGCTACACGACCAAGAAGGAGGGCACCGGACTGGGTCTGCACTCGGCGGCGAACTTCGTGATCGGGTCGGGCGGCAGCATCCGGCCCTTGAGCGACGGTATCGGCCACGGCGCCACGCTGCGGGTGACGCTGCGCCTCGTGAAGGAGCACAGGTAGCTGCCGCCGACCAGAGCCCCGAACGCTCCCGGTTATCATCCCGATGTCGGATACGGCCCGCCACGAACGCGGTCCGCTGCCGACCGTACTCCGGCGGACCGACGACCTGCTCGGCCAGTTCCCTCTGTCGTTGACCGAGCCGCCGGTACCGGCGGACTCCGAGGAAGACTTCCCATGCACGAGACATCGGCGGGACGCGAGTTCCCGGCCCCGCACGGGCGGATTCTGATCGTCGACGCCGACCCCGGCGCCCGGGAGATGCTGTCGCGTGCGGTGACCGGTCTGGGCCACACGGTCTGCCACGCCGCCGAACCCGGGCCCGCGGCGATCGACGTGCCCGGAGCGGCGCGTCCCGACGTGGCGCTGATCGGCCTCGCGGCCGGCGAGCAGGCCGGGCTCGCCGTGCAGACGGGAGAGCGAATCGCGAAGCGGTTCGGCGTGCCGCTCGTCTATGCGACCGAAACGACGGACGCCGAGTCGCTGGACCAGGCGCAGCGCACGGACCCGCACGGTTACGTGCTGAAGGCAGGCGATCCTCGACAACTGGGTCTGGTCATCCGCGCGGCACTGCGTGCAACCGTCAGGAAGTCGAGCGACGGGCAGGAAGCGAACCCCGACGACATGGCGCCCCGTCCGGAATGGAACTCGGCAATCCTCGAGGGCCTGTTCGACAACATGAGCGACGCGGTCATCGTCGCCGACGCGCGAGGCCGGTTCGTGGCCGTGAACGCGGCCGCGCGACGGCTCAGCGGGACGTACGACCCGTCGAATCCCGAGCAGTGGTCGCAGCACTTCGAGGTCTACGAGGCGGACGGGCGGACGCCGTTCGCGACGGAGGACCTGCCGCTGACCGCCGCAATCCGCGGCGAGTCCACCGGCGACGCGCTGCTGCGGCTGCGGCCGCGGCACGCCGGAGCGGGAACCGAGGACCTCTGGTTGCGCGCCAGCGGATATCCGTTGCGGGACGCGGGCGGCCGGTGCCTGGGCGGCACGGTCGTGCTGCGCGACGTCACGGCTGGCCCGGCGCAGTCGGCGCGGGCGAAGAGAATCGAGGCCGAGCTGCACGAGCGGGTACAGGTGCTCGATGCGATTATTCGCAGCATGGGTGACGGGGTGGTGGTCGCGGACGCGCAGGCGCGATTCACCCTCTTCAACCCGAGCGCCGAGCGCATCGTCGGCATCGGCATGACCGACCGGCCGCCGGACGAATGGACCGACCTCTACGGCGTGTTCTACGCCGACGGGGTGACCCCGGTGCCGACGGACCAGTTGCCCGTCGTGCGTGCGGTGCAGGGCGAGACCGTTGAAGCCCTGCAGCTCTTCGTCCGCAATTCGCGCGTTCCGGACGGTGTGTACATCAGCGTGAATGCGAGCCCGGTGCGCAGCGAGTCGGGAGTAGTGGTCGGCGGCGTCGCCGTCTTCCGTGACGTGACGCAGCGGCGAATGGAACAGGAGGCGCTGACGCAGGCCTTCGCGCACGGACGCCTGGAGGTCATCGACACCGTCCTGCACAACATCGGGAACGCGATCAACAGCGTCGCGACGGGTGTGGACACGCTGAACGGGTGGTTCCAGGACAACGAGCTGATGCGGCGGTTCGGCAAGCTGGCGGACCTGGTCGCCGCGCACGACCACGACTGGATCTCCTGGCTGGAACACGACGCGCAGGGCCGGCAGATACGGCCCTTTCTGCTGGCCCTGGTGCGGGACCTGACCGGCGAGCACGAGAAGCTGGTAGGTACCGCCGCGCGCGTGCGGGAGCGCGTACGCCACATCGTCGACATCATCCGCACCCAGGCCTCCTTCACGAACAGCACGGTGGAACGCAAGCTCGTCGATTTGCGGGCGACCATCCGGGACGCCGTGAAGGTGGTCCAGGAATCGCTCGGGCAACGCGGCGTCACGATAGAGGTCGACTGCGCCCGCGCGCCCCACCAGATCCTCGTGCAGGAGAGCCGGTTTCAGCAGATGCTGGTGAACCTGCTCAAGAACGCGATGGAAGCTACCGACGAGCGTGCGGCCCGACCGGAGGACGCCCCGGGATGGCGGCCGAGAATTCGTGTGCTGGCCTATCGCGGGGAACAGAAGAACACCCTCGTGATCGATGTCGGTGACAACGGAATCGGTATCGATCCGTCCCATTTCGGCTCCGTGTTCAACGCCGGCTACACGACCAAGCAGGACGGGACCGGACTGGGTCTGCATTCGGCGGCGAACTTCGTGATCGGGTCGGGCGGCAGCATTCAGCCCCTGAGCGACGGTATCGGCCACGGCGCCACGCTGCGCGTGACGCTGCGCCTGGTGGAAGAACCGAGGCCGCAGCGGTCGCTGGTCGGGCGCAGCGAGTGACTGGATCGCCGTCGTATCCGAGGAAGCTCCGGAGGGGCTGGAGGAACTTGGAATGTCTCTGGAAGAACGCGTCGCCGAGTGGCCGAAGCAGTGGATGCGGGAAGGCATGGAGCGCGGCCTCGGACAGGGCATCGAACAACAAAGAGCGTTGTTGCGGCGTCAAGCGGCGTTGCGCTTCGGCGAGGAGACGGCCGCGCGCCTGGCGGGGTTGCTGGCGCGCGTCTCGGGGGCGGCGCGGCTGGCCGAAGCGGGCGAATGGATCGTGCGTTGCGGGACCGGCGCGGACCTGCTCGCACGCGTGGCCGCGCTGGCGGCGGGTTCGGCTCCGACCCGCGGTGACGAATGAGGCTGCCGGTCGAGTTTCCGAGCCCGCTCGTTGTCCGAGGATGCAGCAACCGGGGCTGGTGATCGGCCGAAACGGCCCGGTGCGCACCCCGCGTGCGGCGGTCGAGCGCGCCTGTACGGCGTGAATGTCTCGACAGCCGCACGCGAGCCGGCATACCCTTTCACGACCTTACGCGAGGAATCGGGCGGCCGCGCCGCGCCGCCCGTTCAGAAGAAACAGCAAGAGGAGACGCCCCCGATGCCGAAGTTCGCCGCCAACCTGACGATGCTGTACAACGAGGTCGACTTCCTCGACCGGTTCCGGGCGGCGGCCGACGCCGGCTTCCAGGGCGTGGAGTACCTGTTTCCCTATGATTTCTCCAAGGACGAGCTGGCCGGGCGCCTGGCCGACAACGGGCTCGAGCAAGTGCTGCACAACCTGCCGGCGGGCGACTGGGGCGCCGGCGAGCGCGGCATCGGGTGCCTGTCCGACCGGGTCGGCGAGTTCCAGGACGGCGTCGGGCGGGCCGTCGACTACGCCCGCGCGCTGGGCTGCCCGCGCGTCAACTGCCTGGCGGGGGTCGCCCCCGACGGCGCCGATCCGGCGCAGTTGACCGAGACCTTCATCACGAACCTCCGCTTCGCCGCCGGGAAGCTGGGCGAGGCCGGGGTCCAGCTCCTCATCGAGCCGATCAACACGCGCGACATTCCCGGGTTCTTCCTGACCGGGACCGATCAGGCGAACGCCATCATCGACGCGGTCGGGTCGGACAACCTCGCGCTGCAGTACGACATCTACCACATGCAGATCATGGAGGGGGACCTGGCGCCGACCATCCAGGCCAACCTGGCGCGGATCTCCCACATGCAGCTCGCCGACAACCCGGGCCGGCACGAGCCGGGGACCGGCGAGATCAACTACCCGTTCCTGTTCGACTTCATCGACCGGATCGGATACACGGGCTGGATCGGGTGCGAGTACAAACCGGCCGCGGCGACGACGGCGGGGCTGTCCTGGGTGGCTCCCTACGTCGGCGCCGGATCCTGAACAGCCCGTGGTGCGCGGGTTCAACCACGGACTGTCAACGCTGAACGCTCTTCGAAGGGACACCGACTCATGGCGAATGTAGGCTTCATCGGACTCGGCATCATGGGCCGCCCCATGGCGGGGCATCTGCAGACCGGCGGCCATTCGTTGTTCGTGCACGACCTCGTACCGATTCCGCAGGAGCTGGTCGACGGCGGCGCCACCGTCTGCGGCAGCGGCAGGGAGGTGGCGGAGCGGTCGGAGATCATCATCACGATGGTTCCCGACACCCCCGACGTCGCGGCCGTCCTGTTCGGGGAGAACGGCGTCGCCGAGGGCCTGTCCGCGGGCAAGATCGTCGTCGACATGAGCTCCATCTCGCCCATCGAGACCAAGGGTTTCGCCGAGCGGATCAACGGGCTCGGCTGCGAGTATCTCGACGCGCCGGTCTCCGGCGGCGAGGTCGGCGCCAAGGCGGGCAAGCTGACCATCATGGTGGGCGGCAGCCAGGCGACGTTCGACACGGTGAAGCCGCTGTTCGACCTGATGGGCGCCAACATCACCCTGGTCGGCGGCAACGGCGACGGGCAGACGACGAAGGTCGCCAATCAGATCATCGTGGCGCTGACGATCGAGGCGGTCGGCGAGGCGCTGCTGTTCGCGTCGAAGGCGGGGGCCGATCCCGGCAAGGTGCGGCAGGCGCTCATGGGCGGGTTCGCCTCGTCGAAGATCCTCGAGATCCACGGCGAGCGGATGATCGCCCGCACGTTCGATCCGGGATTCCGGATCAACCTCCACCAGAAGGACCTGAGCCTGGCGCTCGGCGGCGCCCGCGCGCTCGGTCTGTCGCTGCCGAACACGGCGACCGCGCAGCAGTTGTTCAACAGTTGCGCCGCCAACGGCGGCTCGGCGTGGGACCACTCCGCCATGGTCAAGGCGCTGGAGATGCTGGCCGGCCACGAGGTCGGCCAGGGCGGCGGGAGTTAGCAGTCAACCGGACAACTTCGGCCTGCCGGGAGTCTGCGGATCCTGCACGGCGCAAGACTCCCGGCTGTCTGCGCCGCCGCTTGCCGCCTCATCCCCGCGAGGCCGCAAGCCGCGCGCGGTCGCGCTCGACGAGCTGCCGCCGCAGGATCTTCCCGGAAGGCACCTTCGGGATCGCGTCGATGAACTCGACCCGGCGCACCTTCTTCTGGGGCGAGACCTGCGCGGCGACGTGCGCCATGATCTCCTCCGCGGTGGCCCCGGCTCCCTCGCGCAGCACCACGAACGCCTTCGGGACCTCGCCGGCCTCCTCGTCGGGACTGGGGATGACGGCGGCGTCGGCGACGGCCGGATGCGACTGCACGGCCGCCTCCAGCTCCGCCGGGGCCACCTGGAACCCCTTGTACTTGATCAGCTCCTTGAGCCGGTCGACGACGTAGAGGTAGCCGTCGGCGTCGGCCTTTCCGATGTCGCCGGTGTGCAGCCAGCCGTCGGCGTCTAGCATCGCGCGGGTCGCCTCCGGGTTGTGGAGGTAGCCCTTCATCACCTGCGGTCCCCGTACCCACACTTCGCCGAGCGCGCCGGGGGCGGCGTCGCGGTGGGTGGCGACGTCGACGATGCGCCACTCGGTGTTGGGCAGCGACGTGCCGACCGAAGTGATCCGGGTCTCCTTGCGCGGCGAGTTGGTGTGGGTGACGGGGCTGGTCTCGGTCAGGCCGTAACCCTGGCGGACGAGCATGTCGTTGCGGGCGGCGGCCCCGCGGGCCACCGACTCGGGCAACGGCGCGGCGCCGGACATGATGTTCTTCAGCGACGAGATGTCGAACTGGTCGACGAGCGGATGCTTGGCCAGGGCGAGCACGATCGGCGGCACGAGGTACGCCGTCGTCACGCGGTGCTTCTGCAGCAGGCCGAGGAACTGCTCGAGGTCGAAGCGCGGCATGGTGACGACGGTGGCGCCGGCCCGGAGCGAGGCGCTCATGATCACCGTTATGCCGTAGATGTGGTAGAAGGGCAGGATGCCGATGAGCGTGTCTTCGGCCGCGATGCCTTCGTTGGCGGCGATCTGGGCGACGTTGGCGACCAGGTTGTAGTGCGTCAGCATGACGCCCTTGGGCATGCCGGTGGTGCCGCTCGAGTAGGGGAGCGCGGCCAGGTCGTCGCGCGGGTCGATCGTCACCGCCGGCGGCTCGCCTCCGGCCGTCAGCGAGGCGAACGGCGTCGCGCCGTCGGCTTCCCCGAAGACGAAGATCTCCTCGACCCCGGTGTTCTGCGCCCCCTGGCGAGCCGCGTCGAGAAACTGCGGGATGGTCAGCAGGAACCGTGCGCCGGAATCCTCGAGCTGACGGTGGACCTCCTCCGCCGTGTAGAGCGGGTTCATCGTGGTGACGACCCCGCCGGCGGTCGAGACCCCGAAGAACGCGGCGGCGTACTCCGGCAGGTTGGGGCTGTAGATGGCGAGCACGTCCCCGCGCCCGAAGCCGCGCGCGGCGAGCCCGGCCGCGACCGCGCGCACGGCGGTCCGGAGCTGCGCATAGGTCAGCATCCGATCCGTCGGGCCGTCGATCAGCGCCGGCTTGTCCGGCCTGCGGTCGGCATGCTCGAACACGTGCTCGTGCAGCGGCGTGACCGGTATCTCGATGTCGGGAAACGGGCTCCTGTAGATCATCATCCTCTCCGGCGCGATCCGCGGCGGGCGCTGGCCGCAACGCATCGCGCGGGTCCGCGGCCGGCGCGTCAAGTGAGCAACGAGCCGCCGTCCACCGGAATCACCGCGCCGTTGGTGTACGCCCCGGCCCGCGAGGCGAGGTAGATCGCGATGCCGGCCATGTCCTCCGGCCTTCCGATGCGCCCCAGCGGGCAGGCGGCCGTGATGTCCGCACCGTACCGCGCGAGAATGTCGCCGGTCATCCGGCTCTCGAAGAACCCGGGGGCGACGGCGTTCACGGTGATGTTGCGGGGGCCGAGCTCGACGGCCAGCGTGCGTGTGAGGTGGTGCACCGCCGCCTTGCTGGCCGAGTAGGCGAACGTGCCGGTCCCGACGCGCCGCTGTACCTGCAGGCCGTCCATCGATCCGACGTTGATGACGCGGGCGGGGTCGCCGTCCGCCGCGCCGCGCTCGAGCAGCGGCGTCAGGTCGCGCGTCAGCAGGAACGGCGCCGCCACGTTGAGCCCGAGCACCTTGTCGAATGCCGCTGCCGGGTACTCGGCGTACGGCGCGCCCCAGGCCGCCCCGGCGTTGTTGATCAGGATGTGCAGGCGCGGCTCGCGGGCCTTGATCACCTCGACGAGCGCGGCCCGTCCGTCTTCCGTCGCCACGTCCGCCGGCGCGGCGTGACACGGGCCCAGCGCGGACAGCGCCTCCGCGGTTCGGTCGCAGGCGTCCTTCTTGCGCGAGGAGAGGTAGACGGTAGCGCCGGCCTGCACCAGCCCCTCCGCCATCATGCGGCCGATGCCGCGCGAGCCGCCCGTGACCAGCGCGATCTTGCCGGACAGCGAAAAGAGAGACGAGACGTCGATGGCCGCCATCGGGTGCCTAATCCCACTCCTTCTCGATGCCGTGTCCGCGCGCCGCATCGCCGTGCAGCGGGGTGACGAACCCGAGCAGGCAGCCGTCGGAGCCGTCCTTCAGCCGGTGGCAGCGCACCCGGATGGGGTCCCCCGGCAGGACGTGATTGCGCGCGATGCCGTTCCTGGTGAGCCCGGCGGGGTTGGTGGCCTCCATGGCCCACAGGGCGGGCTCCTCGCCGTTGTCGTCCGCGACTTCCAGGAAGATCCAGGAGTGCGGGTTGATCCAGTGCACTTCGCTGACCGTACCGTCCAGGTGGATGAAATCCGTGAGCTCGTAGTTGCCGTGCGAATGATGCGCCCCGGTCGGGACGACGAGGGAAACCGCGAGGATGGCTGCCGTTGCGATCGAGATCTTGCTGGTCATCATCGGACCCGCGGAGGTGTCGGAAAACCGTTGGTGTAGATCGACTCGTAGCGGATGCCGTTGCCGTCCGCGTCCAGGAATTGCAGCGATTGCTGGAAGAGTTCCGGTCCCGGCCGGCCCCCGGTGGCCGTCGCCTCGAGAATGTAGAGGCGGCTTTCGTGCATGTAGATCGCCGCGAAGGTGCGCGAGCCGTCCGCGTTGGTAAGCTGCAGGTGTCGGCCCTCGACCAGGTCCACGAAGTTCCAGCCGAAGAACGTTGGCGTCACGTCCCGCTGCAGGATCTGCCACGTCGCATAGTCGATGGCGCCGCGTACGTCCACGATCCACGATCCGACGCCGGTGTAGTAGGCCCCGGTGCAGCCGGTGTGCACGTCGGGCGGGCAGTTCCCGGCGCGCTCCGTATGGATGCGCTCGGCATCGGTGTAGTCGACCACGGTGACCGAATAGCGGGTCGAGCCGTCCTCGTAGGCGTGCACGCGGGCCGGGAACTCCGCCTCGTACTCGGAGGTGTAGGTGACTTCCTCGACTACCGGCTCGCCGGGCAGATTGACGCTGAAGAAGTCCGCCCGGCTCGCGTATTCGCCCCAGCCCTGGGCGAGGACCGGTCCCGGAGTGCACAGGATCAACGCGGCCGGAACGATTCGCATGAGGCGCACGGTTTCATCCTCCCGATCAATCGCACTGCTCTCGCTTGCCGAAACCATCCCCATGCTGCCAGAAAACGGCGCGCGTGCACAGCGGGAAGTGTTCGCGGGCGCGCCGTTGGTTCTCGATGCTTCGCGCGCTCCGGGGGCGCGAGATCCGGCGCGCCGCCCCGGGCAGGGGGCGCCGGAGACGGCGGTTTCCGGGCTATGCTGTCGCGACGCCACCGCCGGAGCTTGGGACGATAGAGGGGCTCGATGTCGAATACTGGTAACGCCTGTGCATGGCGGCGTCCGCTGGTCGGGGCTGCGGCGGCGATGGCCTGCGTCGTCACGCTGAATTGCGCAACGGCGGGCGTGGGCCGCGGGACGGCGGCCACGGACGGCGGCTCGGCCGCGTGGACAGCGAATGGTGGCGGAGCGACGACCACCGCCGTCCCCGAAGCGACGACCGCCGCCGTCCCCGAAGCGACGACCGCCGCCATTACCGAGGGGCAGGAGCCGGCTGCGCTCCGGATCCAGCCGGTGGATCCGGCTGACGGCGCTGCGTGGACCGCCGAGGTCCGGTCCGGCATCGAGGCGTTCGGCGTCGAGCCGGAGCGGGCGACGAACCTGCTCCGGACGCTCGCCCGGCATCCCCCGGCGCTGCACGGTCTCGGGCCGCTCGCCGCGTACCTGCGCCAGCGCTCGATGGTTCCGGCCGTCGATCAGCTCCTCATGGGACTGCGCGTCGCCTGGCTCTGCCGATCCGAGGCGCTCTGGGCGGAGCTGGCCGCCGAGGCGCGCGGGTTCGGCCTCGGCGATCGCGACCTGCGGCGGGTCGCGGAAGGCCCCGACGCCGGGTGGGGCGCCTGGGACGCGCTGATGCTCCATGCCGCCGACGAGCTGTACCGCGACGCGTTCTTGAGCGATGCCTCCTGGGACGAGCTCGCGACCCGCTTCAACGTCCCGCAGCTCATCGACATGATCTTCAGCGGCGCCGAGTACATCCTGCTGGCGAATCTGGCCAACAGCCTCGGCGTACCAGCGGACGAGCGGTTCGCCGACCGGCTGCCGGCGGACGTCCCGCGCGCGATGGGGCCGGCGGGCGCACCGCCGTCGCCGCTCGCCGCGCCGCGGCTCGATCCGCTCCCGCGCGCCGCGTGGTCGGCGGAGGTTCGCGGCCTCCTCGATCCCGAGGATGCGGGTGGGCCGGTTCTGAACCTCTATGCGACGCTCGCCCGGCATCCGATCTTCTTCCGTCCGCGGGCCGTGCAGTCGGCCTACATCCGAACCGGGGCGACGCTGTCGGCTCGGGCTCGCGAGATCCTGATTCTGCGCATCGGCTGGCTCTGCGGGTCCGAGTACGAGTGGTCGCAGCACGTGCGGGCGGCGCGACGCATCGGGATGACGGACGAGGAGATCCGGCGGATCGCGGTCGGCGCGGCGGCGCCGGGCTGGGATCCGTTCGACGCGGCGCTCATCCGGGCGACCGACGAGCTGCACCGGGACGATACCGTCTCCGCCGCGACATGGGCGGCGCTCTCCACGCGCTACGGCGTAGCGGAGCTCATCGACGTCGTGATCACGGTCGCCGGCTACCGGATGGTCTCCATCGCCCTCAACTCGCTCGGCACGCAGCTCGAACCCGATCGGCCCCGCTTTCCCGACGTGCCGCGCTGAGGTCCGGCTCCCGATTCGGCGCCGCGGGCAGCTTGCGGCGCGAGATGCCGGCGCGTCCCGCATGGCGTCGAGGCGGGCCGGCCGCGATCAGGCCTGCCGCGGATAGATCTGCTTCGTCTCGACGATGTCGTAGTGTTCGAACACGTCGTTGACGATGTAGGGATCCTGCGCGTAGGTCGCCTTCGCCTCCTCCAGGTTGTCCGCCTCGAGGATGATCAGGCTGCCCGCCACGTCGTCGGCGCCGCGCAGGAGCGGGCCGCCGTGGCGCAGGCGTCCGGCCTCGTCCAGCCGGTTCATGTGCTCGATGTGCGCCGGACGGGTCCGTGCGCGGCGGTCGGGATCGGGGTCGCGGGCGATCAGGGCATAGAGCGGCATGGCGTGATGTTTCTCCAGGCGTTCGCGGGAGTCCCCGGGGCGCGCGCCCGGTAGCGGCGGCGCGGCGTTCGCCGTATTGTAGGTGACATGGGTGCACCGAAGCATGAGACGGGTGGGCGGCCGGGGCGCGCCGTGGTGTGGTCGTGGTGCCTGTACGACTGGGCGAACTCCGCGTTCACGACGCTGGTCGTCACGTTCATCTACTCGGCCTATTTCACCGCGGCCTTCGCCGAGGATCCCGGGCGGGGAACCGCCCTCTGGTCGCGCGGCATCATGGTGAGCGCGCTGGCCATCGCGGCGCTGGCGCCGATAGCGGGCGCGCTGGCGGACCGGGGCGGCCGGCGGAGGTATCTGATCCTGTGCTCGCTCCTCTGCGTCGCCGCGACCGCGGCGCTGACGTTCGTGCGGCCGGACCAGCCGAACGCGGTCGTTATCGCGCTCTCGGTGTTCGTGGTGGCGAACGTGGCGTTCGAGCTGGGGCTGGTCTTCTACAACGCGTTTCTCGCGTCTCTCGCCCCGCCGGAGCGGATCGGGCGCATCTCCGGCTACGGATGGGGGCTCGGCTACTTCGGCGGGCTGGGCGCGCTGGCGGTGGCGCTGGTGGTGTTCGTGCCGGAGACGCCGCTGTTCGGGATCCCGACCGGCGAGGGCTTCAATCTGCGGGCCACCAACCTGCTGGTGGCGGGCTGGTTCCTCCTCTTCAGCATTCCGGCGTTCCTGTACCTGCGGGACGAGTCGGGAACGGGCCGCGGCGTCGACGTCGGCCAGGCCTTTCGCGACCTGGCGGCCACCGTGCGCCATCTGCGGCGCTACCGGCAGGTGGTGCGCTTCCTGGTGGCGCGGCTCCTCTACAACGACGGCCTGGTGACGATATTCGCGTTCGGCGGCATCTATGCGGTCGGCACCTTCGGTTTCAGCTTCGCGGAGCTCGTGACGTTCGGCATCGTCCTCAACGTCGGCGCGGGGCTGGGGGCGTTGGCGTTCGGCTTCGTCGACGACCGCATCGGCGGCAAGGCCACCATCGGACTCAGCGTGGCCGCGCTGTCGGTGGCCACGCTGGTGGGAGCGCTGGCGCCGACCAGGACCTGGTTCTGGGTCTCGGCCATCCTGGTGGGGATCTTCATCGGGCCGAACCAGTCGGCCAGCCGGTCGCTCATGGCGCGCTTCGTCCCGGCGAAGCACGAGTCGGAGTTCTTCGGCTTCTTCGCGTTCTCCGGAAAGGTGACCTCCTTCCTCGGCCCCGCGTTGCTCGGCGTGCTGAGCGACGTCTACAGCCAGCGCATCGGCGTGGGCAGCCTGCTGGTCTTCTTCGTGCTGGGCGGCCTGATTCTCTGGCGTGTCGACGAACGGGAGGGCATCGCGGCGGCCGGCCGGGCATAGAGCGCAGCGGCAACCCGGCGAGCGCGGCGCCCCGGTTCCGAGTTCCTCCCCGGACTGCCAGGTGGTAGAGTAGGAATGAGGGAGTGCCCCGGCGTGCCGATACGCCGAGGCGCATCTACTGGGGAGGCTGCCATGAAACGTCTGGTTACCTGGAGCGCGGCGCTGGTCGTCGGCGTGTCGTTGATAACCGGTGTCGCGTCCGTGACGCTGGCCCAGGATGCAGACTCGTGGATGCGGGTCGACTATCTGCAGGTGCTGCCCCGGGAGCTCGACGAGTTCATAGAGCTGCAGCTCGAGGAGGTCAATCCCGCTCTGCAGCGTGCCGGCGTGCCGTGGCGCTCGGCGTGGCGCACGGCGGAGTTCGGCAACACGTACGAGCGGCTCTTCGTGACGCCCATGGAGAGCCTCGCGGAGCTCGACTTCGGTGGACCGCTCGGCCGCGTCCTCGAGCCCGACCGGCTGGCGCGCATCGCCGATCGGGTGCGCCGCACCCTTGCCAGCCGGCAAAGCTACGCCGTGCGGTATCGCCCGGACCTGAGCGTCGAATCGGATGACGTCAGCGGGCTGTCGCTCGCCTGGATCACCAGCGTGCAGGTGGCTCCGGGCCGGAACGCCGATTGGGAGGCGTTCCTCCGAGAGAACACCCCGCAGTTCCGCGGCGCGGACGTGGTCTTCGGCGTCTACGAGCGCGTGTTCGGGCCGGGACCCGCGGTGTGGCAGATCGTCGAGAACCACGCGAGCTTCTCAGAGCTCGATCGACCCACCATCCTGCAGCGGACCTTCGGGGAGCAGGCCGATCAGGTCGCGGCCCGCCTGGCCGGCGTTCTCCTGTCCATCGAGCGCACCGTCCTGCGGTACGACCCGGAGCTCAGCTTCTCGGCCGCGCAGTAGCACGGGGCCGGCGCCCCGAAACGCCTCGCAGGCTCGGCCTCTCGGCCCATCCCCCCGCTCCAGGAGCGGGGAGCCGCGATATACAATGCGGCTCTCTTCACGTCCGGCGGGAGGCCGGAAACAGCCATGCGATTCATCAATGTCATCACGCTGTGCGCCGCGCTGCTGACGGTCGGCCTGCCGGCCGGGGCGGCGGCCCAGTCGCCGGATGCGGACGGCGCCGACTGGCCGCTGTACCGCGGCAACCTGGCGGGAACCGGGTACTCGCCGCTGACCGCCATCGCCCCGGACAACGTCGCCGGCCTGGCTCGCGCCTGGACCTACGACCTGAACCGCGTCGCCCCGGATCCTTCCGGCCGCGGGCCGAACTCGCAGGTGACGCCCATCGTGGTCGACGGTGTGATGTATCTTTCGGCCGCCGATCGCGTGGTCGCGCTCCGCCCGGAGACGGGGGAGGAGATCTGGAGCCGCCCGGTGGCCGGCCGTCCGCCGTCCCGCCGGGGCGTCGCCTACTGGCCCGGCGATGACGAGCACGAGCCGCGCATCCTGTTCACCACCGGTCCCGAGCTGCATGCGGTGGAGGCGGCCAGCGGTGCGCCGGCGGCCGGCTTCGGCGACAACGGCGCCATCGGCCTGGGCATCCCCTACAACTCCGTGCCGTTCGTCTTCGGGCGCGTCGCCGTGGTGGGCGCCAACACCCCGCCCGGCGCCATCGGCGGCGTCGGCAACGCCCGCGCCTTCGACGTGCGCAACGGCGCCAGCCTGTGGGAGTTCGACTCGGTGGCGCAGCCGGGCGACGTGGGGCACGACACCTGGGAAGGGGATAGCTGGCAGGGGCGCCTGGGCGCAAACGCCTGGCCGTTCTTTTTCACGGCCGACGCAGAGCGCGGCCTCATCTACCTGCCGCTGGCATCGCCGATTCCGGGCTACTACGGCGGCGACCGGCCGGGCGCGAATCTCTACGGCAACTCGGTGGTCGCGGTCGAGGCCGAGACCGGCGAGTACGTCTGGCACTTCCAGACGATTCACCACGATCTGTGGGACGCCGATCCGCCCGCGCCGCCCGCGCTGTTCGACATCCCGCACGAGGGCGGCGCGATTCCGGCCCTCGGCGTCACCACCAAGTCCGGCTATCTGTACATCCTCAACCGCGAGACCGGCGAGCCGATCCACGGCGTGGAGGAGCGCGAGGTGGCGGCGAGCGACGTGCCGGGCGAGGCGGCCTACCCGACCCAGCCGATTCCGGTGAAGCCGCCGCCGATGGGGCGCGTGCGCTACGCGGCGTCGGACCTGGTGACGGCCGAGGACACGACGGCGGAACATGCCGCCGCGTGCGCGGCGCTGGTCGACAGCCTCGGCGACATCTACAACGCCGGACCGTTCACGCCCTGGGTCTACCGTCCCGCCGGCGCCGCGCCGCGGACCACGCTGAACTTCCCGGGCGGGGTCGGCGGCCCGAACTGGGGCGGCGTCTCGTTCGATCCGGCAACCGGCTACGCGTTCGTCTTCTCGATGGACGTCGGCGCGCTGGGCTGGATGGTCGACGCCACCGAGGAGGGCGCACCGTCCCCGTACGAGAAGCAGACGCCGCGGCCGGCCAGCTTTGAGGTGAACCTCGACGGCGTGCGGATGCCCTGCCAGAAGCCGCCGTGGGGGCAGTTGTTCGCGGTCGACGTCGCGACCGGCGACATCGCGTGGCGGCAGACGCTCGGCGTCACCGACACGCTGCCCGCCGGGAAGCGGAATACGGGGCGCCCGGGCCGCGCCGCCGCCATCGCGACCGCCAGCGGTCTGCTGTTCATCGCGGCGACCGACGACAACCGGTTCCGCGCCCTCGCAGCATCGACCGGCCGCGAGTTGTGGGCGGACCGGCTCGAGCAGCGGGGCAACGCCGACCCGATGACGTACCTGGGCGCCGACGGCCGCCAGTACGTGGTGATCGCCGCGACGGACACGCTCGTCGCCTACGCGCTGCCGTAGGGCCGCGATGCAGGAGACGTGATGGCGAACGTGACCGTAACCCGGCGGATCGACGCGCCCGCCGATGTGGTGTTCCGCACCGTCGCGCAGGTCGAGCAGTTCTCGCAGGCCGTGCCGGGCATCCTGCGGGTCGAGTTCCTTTCGGAGGTGAAGTCGGGCGTCGGCGCGCGCTTTCGCGAGACGCGCATGATGATGGGGCGCGAGGCGTCGACGGAGCTGGAGGTCACGGAGCACGTCGAGAACGAGCGGGTGCGGATCGTGTCCGAGGCCGGCGGCGCGCTCTGGGATACCGTCTTCACGGTCGTTCCCGACGGGGAGGGCGCCGAACTGAAGATGGTGATGGACGCCCAACCACAGACGACAAGCGCCCGCATGACCATGCCGCTCGTGCTCGGCATGGTACGGACGGCGGTCGAGAAGGACATGGACGCGGTGAAGGCGTTCTGCGAACGTCCGTCGCAGCAGGCGCCGCAATAGCGAAGGTTGCTGGAGGAGTCACCATCTTTTGCAGCCGGAGGGAGTTGAGATGCGCACTTCACCATCGGCGCACGTCATGCGCGTCACGCTGGCGGCGATTCTGCTCGCGTTCACGGCGGTCCCGTCGCACGCGCAAACCCCCGGCGTCACGCCGGTCACCGACGCGATGCTCCAGGATCCGGCGGCCGGGGACTGGCTGATGTGGCGGCGGACGCTCGATGGCTGGGGCTACAGCCCGCTGAATCAGATCGACCGCGACAACGTCGGGCAGCTCCGGATGGTCTGGTCGCGCGGCCTCGGCCCCGGTCTGCAGCAAGGGACCCCGCTGGTCTACGAGGGCGTGATGTACATGCCGAATCCGCGGGACGTCATCCAGGCCCTCGACGCCGTCACCGGGGACGTCCGCTGGGAGTACCGCCGGGATCGTCCGGATGATCTCGAGGACTACATGCTCGGCGCGCTCACCGACCTCAACCGCAACCTCGCGATCTACGGAACGCACATCATCGACACCAGCGGCGACGACTACGTCTTCGCCCTCGACGCGGCCACCGGCGAGCTGGCCTGGGAGACGCAGATTCTCGACTACCGGGTGAACCCGGCCAACCAGAGCTCCGGCCCCATCATCGCCGACGGGAAGATCGTTTCCGGCCGCGGCTGCACGCCGCGGGGTGGGCCCAACGCCTGCGTCATCGTGGCGCACGACGCGACGACCGGCGAGGAGCTGTGGCGGCGGCGGACGATCCCCGCCCCGGGCGAGCCGGGAGACGAGAGCTGGGGCGGTGTGCCGTTCGACGAGCGCAGGCACGTCGGCGCGTGGATGGTGCCGAGCTACGATCCCGAGCTCAACCTGGTCTACATCGGCACGTCGGTCACGTCCCCGGCGCCCAAGTACCTGATCGGTGGGGCCGACCTGAAGCACCTCTACCACAACTCGACGCTGGCGCTCGACGCCGACACCGGGGAGATTGTCTGGTACTACCAGCACCTGAACGACAGTTGGGACCTCGACCATCCCTTCGAGCGGCTCCTCGTCGATACCGCGGTGCGTCCCGACCCATCCGCCGTCGAGTGGATCAACCCGCGCCTGCAGCCGGGCGAGGAGCGCCGCGTGATGACCGGCATTCCGGGCAAGACCGGCATCGTCTACACCCTCGACCGCGCGACGGGCGAGTTCCTGTGGGCGACCCCGACAATCGCCCAGAACGTGGTCGGCGGCATCGACGGCGCGACCGGCGCCGTGTCTGAGAACGCCGAGTTGGTCTTCCGCGCCGACGGCCAGGAGGTCTTCGCCTGTCCGACCCTGGTCGGGGGCAAGGACTGGGAGGCGGGCGCCTACAGTCCGCTGACCAACACCATGTACTTCCCGCTGCGCAACGCCTGCGCGCGCATCATGGCGACCAACGACGGCTCGCTCTACGGCCTCGGCGTGCGCAGCCAGATCGCCCCCGGCACCGACCAGGTGGGCACCGTGCAGGCGATCTCGGCCGAGACCGGCGCCGTGCTCTGGAAGCACGAGCAGCGGGCGGCCACCAGCTCGCTGGTGGCGACCGGCGGCGGCCTCATCTTCGGCGGAGACCACAACGGCCGCCTGCGCGCCTTCGATCACGAGACCGGGGAGGTGCTCTGGGAGATCAACCTGGGATCGCCGCTCACCGGCTTCCCGATCACCTATGCCGTCGACGGGAAGCAGTACGTGGCAGTGAGCACCGGCCGGTCGCTGACCTCGGGCGCCTTCAACCGCCTGACCCCGGAGCTGCGGCCGAGCAACGGGAACACGCTGTTCGTCTTTGCGCTGCCATAATCCTGTCTCTGATCCCTATCGGTCCGCATCTGTCCAAAAGTGCACGTTTTCGAGCGTAATAGCGGGAGGTTGCCCGCCTTCAGCGTCCACGCCGATTCGTGCCGGTCCGCCCAAATCCGAGGCTTGACTGTGGGTGTACCGTGGGTTTACGATTTCGGTCGACAGGAGGCGAATGCATGGAAAGACTGACAGCCAGACGGGCCGAGACGCTGCGGAAGCCGGGCCGGTATCAGGCGGGCGACACGGTGTACCTGGTCGTGGCCAAGGGCCGGACCGGCCGGGTCAACAAGCGATGGGTTCAGCGGCTTCACGTCCAGGGGAAGCGGCGCGATATCAGCATCGGCACCTACCCGGCCGTCACGCTGTCGGAGGCTCGGGAGCGGGCGCACGACAACCGCCTGACGGCGAAGCGGGGCGGGGACCCGTCCGGGCGCGCGTCGACCGTGCCGACGTTCGCGGACGTGTCGGCCAAGGTCGAGCGCGGGGGCCAGTGGCGCGGCCAGACCCGGGAGACGCGGCGGCGGACCCTGGCGCGGTACGCGGCGCGTCTGATGGGCCGGCCCGTCGACCAGATCGACCGGGCGGCGGTGCTCTCGGTGCTCGGGCCGGTGTACCGCGACAAGCCGGCGACGGGCAAGCTCCTGCGCGGTTGGGTCCGGGGCGTGCTCGCGGCGGCGCAGGCTCTGGGCCACGTCGACGTGAACGCGGCGGGCGAAGTGATCGACGCGGCTTTGCCGAAGACTCCGAAGGCCCGAGCGCATCGGCGGGCGTTGCCGTACGCGGACGTTCCCGCGGCGCTGGCGGCGGTCGAGGCGTCCGGGGCCGGTCCGGCCGTCAAGGCGGCGATTCGCTTCACGGCGTTGACGGCGGTCCGGTCGGGCGAGGCTCGCGGGGCGACGTGGGGCGAGGTCGACCTCGAGGCGCGGGAGTGGCGCGTACCGGCCTCGCGGATGAAGGCCGGGGCGGAACATCGGGTGCCGTTGTCGGATGCGGCTGTGGGCGTGCTGGAGGGCATGAGGGCGCATTCCGACGCCGCGGCCGATTCGCTGATCTTCCCTGGCGTGGGCGGGCGTCCGCTCAACGGCGACACCTTGATTAAGGCGCTGCGGCGAGCGACGGGTACGGATGCGGACGTTCACGGCTTCCGGTCGAGTTTCCGGACGTGGGCGGCGGAGCGGTCCGGGGCGACGCGGGACGTGGCGGAGCTGGCCCTTGCCCACGTGGTGGGCGGAGCTGTCGAGCGGAGTTACGCCCGAAGCGATCTGTTCGACCAGCGGCGCGGGCTGATGGACCGCTGGGCCGCGTTCGTGACCGGCCCTGCCCCTACCCGGTAACAGGTTGGCCGGCCTCCGCGTGATGGGGATGGGTGTAGCATTGCTCATGCTGCCGCAACCCGGGGGCGACAGCGACGCGCGATCTCAACGTGCGTCTGAGCCGCAAGTAGCGGCTGGACACTATACGATATGATAAACTGCGGTGTCGCCTGCCACTTTCTGACCGCCCTGAGGCGATCGCGTGTGTGATCAAGTCGATTCCCGGTTGGATCTTTATGGTCAGCAGTGAGCCATGTACGATCTCCACAATCTCGGTTGGCACAGCTTCCAGCAGCTCTGCCTTACCATTGCGAGACACATTCTTGGTCAATGCGTTGAGTCATTTCTAGACTCCCACGACGGTGGCCGAGACGGTGCGTTTGCCGGTTCCTGGAATCCAAGCGGCAACGAGTACATCAGCGGCCACTTTGTCATTCAGTGCAAGTTCACGAGCCGAGCCGATCACAAGCTGCGCGTTTCTGACCTTTCAGACGAGCTCGCCAAGACTACACGACTCGTGCGTGAGGGTCGCTGCGATTGTTACGTGCTCCTGACAAACGCTGGCGTGTCTGGCAGGCGAGCGGAGAAGATTGAGGCTTTGTTCAAAGGTGCCGGCGTAAAGCACGTTCTTCTCTTCGGCTCAACGTGGATATGCCAGCAGATCCAGGGCAGCAAACACCTCCGGATGCTTGTGCCCCGACTCTACGGGCTAGGCGACCTCAGCCAGATCCTCGATGACAGGGCATATTCGCAGGCACGCGCTTTGCTCACCTCCCTTCGGGACGACTTGGCGAAGATAGTTGTCACCGACGCCTATCGTCGGTCGGCCGCAGCCCTCGACGAGCACGGATTCGTGCTGCTGATTGGTGAACCGGCGGCCGGAAAGACAACTATCGCATCGCTGCTCGCGATGGGCGCTGCCGACCAGTGGGGTGCTTCTACACTCAAGCTCGACAATCCTGACAAGGTCATAGATCACTGGAACCCTGATGAGCCCTCCCAGTTCTTTTGGCTTGATGATGCATTTGGCGTGATGCAGTACGAATCCTCTCTGGCGCACGGATGGAACCACATCCTGCCGCAGGTCCGTACGATGCTGCGCAAGGGAGCCAGAATCGTCATGACCTCTCGCGACTACATCTACAAGCGTGCCAGACAAGAACTAAAGGAGAGCGCGTTTCCCCTGCTGCGCGAAAGCCAAGTCGTGATCGACGTTCAGGATCTGACTCCCGACGAGAAGCGTCAGATTCTCTACAATCACCTGAAACTGGGGCGTCAGCCGCAGGAGTTCCGGACGCAGGTCAAACCTCATCTCGACGCGATAGCAACCCACGAGCGATTCATCCCGGAAACGGCCAGACGGCTGGCCGATCCACTATTCACGCGAGGGCTGTGGATCGACCGGTACTACTTGCTCGAGTTCGTCGATAAGCGCGAGCAGTTTGTCCAGGAAGTCTTACAGGGTCTCGATCGCCACAGCAAGGCCGCGCTCGCGTTGATCTACATGAGGAACGATAGACTGGAAAGCCCGATCACGCTTCACGAGTCAGAAAGGGAGGCACTGGAGCGCTTGGGCAGCGACCTAGGCAACTGCGGTACGGCGCTCGATGCCCTGAACGGCAGCCTTGTCCAGCGAGTCGACTCCGACGGCAACCATGTATGGAGGTTTAAGCACCCGACCATCGGTGACGCATATGCATCACTGCTGACACAGCATCCGGAGTTGCTCGGTATCTATCTGAAAGGAGCGGCCACGGAGAAGCTGATGGCGCAAGTTACTTGCGGTGATGTCGGACTGGAACGCGCCGTGGTGATACCGAGGGCTCTCTTTCCTTTGATGCTTCAGCGCCTTCAAGACTACTCTGCGACTGCACAGTACAAGACGGTGTGGATGGCCGAGTGGGGAGCACGAGGGGGCGTGCACCGGTTTCTGGCTTTCCGTTGTTCGAAGGAATTCTTGGCTTTGTACATCGCGCAGTATTCCGCAATCTTAGACAGAGTGGCTCAGCCTGGACTCATGCTTAGTGCCGTGTCGGAAGTTGATCTGGCCTTGCGCCTTTATGAGGTTGGATTGCTGCCGGAGGAAACGCGGGAGAAGTTCATCGCGGCAGTGAGCGCGTACGTCGTCGACGGCGAAGACTTCTATGCTCTCGAAAGCAAGCGATTGCGGAATGTATTCCGCGAGGAGGAATTCAACGCTCTGCGGGACCGTGTCCGCACGGAGTTGCTGCCTCGGCTTGAGGACGTGCGCCGCGACTGGGAAAGTAACCACCAGTTGGACGAATCCCCGGATGACCACATGCAGCCGTTGCTGCAGGGGTTCGAGATACTGGGGGCCATGTTCGACGGTGACGAGACGGTTTCCGAGAACATCGAACGGGAGACGGAACAGGTACGGGAATGGATTTCGGAACACATGCCGGACGAGTCCGATCAGAGGCCAGAGCGGCGTCTGGGAGAGGCGCCCATTGCGGAAGACCTCTCCGGTGACCGCAGCATCTTTGATGATGTGGACGCCTGATGTGCAACACCCATTGTCGTGGGTTTTTCGACAGGCCTGAACGTCGCTGGCGCGTGACCGGCCGGGGGCGCGGTGGATGACCGCGGCGGGTTTCAGCGCGGCGACCGCGGGAGGACGCGGTGGGCAGCAGCGCAGCTATTCGGTGCGGCGGATAACGGGCTGCGCCGCGGCGACGCGGCGGCACGCACGGGCGTGGACGTCGGCTGACGGGTTCCGGCGCGTGGCGGCGTTCATCGACCATCTGTGTGAGCGGCATCGTCGTCGGGGAAGGGCAAGGACACGATGAGGGCTCACCCAAGGGTGGTGGTCTCGTGGTGTCCGTCTCGCTGCGGACCGTGTCGGCCACCGGTGTTGACCGCCCGTGGGAGCGCTGGCTGTCGATGAGCGTCAAGGCGAGCAGTACGGGTGGGCGGTCGACCTCGAGACGCCGTGGTCGCCGGGCTGTTGCGCCGGCTCCAGGGTGGACGGCGGAGTTCGCGCCGGCTGGAACCATCGTCCGTGGAGCTGCCGCGGTCGTTCGCGCCCGACCCCGAGGCCGAGAATTCCGTGCTGATGCTCGGCTCGCCCCGGCGTCTCACCGCCAGTCGGTCGGCGTCGGAGACTGGTATCTTCGAAGCGGCCCGCTAGCTGTCCAGGGCCAAGCGAGATGGTCGCAGACCCATGGGACATGCTAACACGGACGTTAGAAGTGTAGCCATTATTCTTGGCGCTGGTTTCTCCGTGGGTGCCGGCGTGCCTCTTGCCAGTCAGCTCTTTGAACACCGACCCGATATGGACCGCCTCGTTCGCCAAAGGCTCGTTGATCGTGTCGTCACACAGTGGAGCAGCTGGCGCTCTCGGACCAATCTATCCGCGGAGGAATACCTTGCAGAACTCGCGCGCAGTAAGCTCGGAGAGTGGCATGATGCTGTGTGGTTCGTGGGCCTTACGATCGCTTCTCGGATGGGCGAGCTACGGCCCGTCGGTGGTCGCCTTCAGCTCGCGAAACACTACTTGGGGCGTCGGAGCACTGCGATCCATGAATGCTTCTGGACGACCGTTTTTCGTCAGCGAACCGATGTGTCGGTCATAACCACTAACTAGTGTCGGCCAGAAAACCCCCGTGTCAAGCGGAGATCCGCGCCATTTCGTGACC
>VXME01000018.1 GCA_009861545.1 Acidobacteriota bacterium
GGATCAGGATGCCCGCGCGGCGCAACGGGGTATCAACACGCAAACGCCCGGAGGGATCCATGCCGGCGAGGCGACGAAGAGGTGATCCGGAGCAGGCCCGTCACTTCCGTGCGGCAGGCACGGTCTTCGCAGGAATCGCGACGGCCTTCGCGTTCGTGGCCTGCACCGGCGCCGGTGCGGACTCCGACCGGTTGCCGCCGCCTAGCGATGAGTGGACGTACTACGGCGGGCAGAACTCCTTCAACCGGTATTCTCCGCTCACGCAGATCGACGGCGAGAACGTGGACGCAGTGCAGGTTCTTTGGCGGCGGCCGGCCGTCGACGGCGCGCTGACGGCCGAGTATCCGGAGCTC
The DNA here is from genome assembly GCA_009861545.1 of Acidobacteriota bacterium. NCBI lineage: Bacteria > Pseudomonadati > Acidobacteriota > Acidobacteriota bacterium. The sequence goes on from VXME01000018.1 coordinate 354, forward strand.
GACTTCAACAACTACCTGCGCGGGACGCCCGTCCTCGTTGACGGGACGCTGTACGCGCCCAACGCCGTCGGGCTCGTGGAGGCCTTCGATCCGGGGACGGGGGAGACGCGCTGGGTTCAGCGGCCGGAATCGGAGGAGGACGTGCGCGGGCGGAGCTTCCGGGGCGTCGCCTACTGGCGCGGTTCCGGTACGGGTAGCGGGGACGGCGGTGCCGATGGTGGCGTCGGGGACTCCGCCGGGCGGATCATCTCGGTCCGCGGTCCCTCGATGTACGCGCTGGATGCGGCGACCGGTAAGCGCGTCGCGTCGTTCGGCGACGGCGGTAGGGTGGACCTGCAGCTTCCGGCCGGGGGACGGTACGGCTGGAGTTCGGGGCCGATCGTGGTCGGGGACGTCATCGTCCTCGCGGGGACCGTGGACGGAGCCGGGGACGGAGGCACGGAGTGGCGGGGGAGCGTCCGCGAGGACATCCGCGGCTTCGACGCCCGCACCGGCCGGCTCCTCTGGACCTTCCACGTGATCCCGGAGGAGGGGGAGTTCGGGGCGGACACCTGGGGCGGCGGGTCGCTCGCGGAATCCGGGGACCTCGGCTCGTGGTGCTGCCTGAGCGCGGACGACGAACTCGGCTACGTCTACGTGCCGCTCTCGGCGCCGACCTCTGCCTACTACGGGGGGCACCGGCCCGGCGACAACCTGTTCTCGAACAGCCTCGTCGCGCTCGACGCGGCGACGGGCGAGCGGGTGTGGCACTTCCAGATGGTGCACCACGACATCTGGGAGTACGACACCGTGGGCCCGCCGGTGCTGGGCCGCATCCACGTGGACGGGCGCGCGATCGACGCGGTGATGCAGGCGAGCAAGACGGCCTTCCTCTACACCTTCGACCGGCGGACCGGGGAGCCCGTGTGGCCGATCGAAGAGGTGGAAGTCCCGCAATCCACGGTGCCGGGCGAGGCGACCTCGCCGACGCAGCCGATCCCGAGCCGGCCGCCCGCCTTCGACCGCCAGGGCGTGACGCCGGAAGACGTGATCGACTTCACGCCGGAGATCCGCGAGCGGGCGCTCGCGCTCGCCGACTCGCTCGTCATGGGGCCGCTGTTCACGCCGCCCATGGAGCGGGAGTCGGTGGAGGGGAAGATCGGGACGTACGTCATCCCGGGCGCGTGGGGGGCGGGGAACTGGAACACCGGCGCCTTCGATCCCGAGACGGGCGTCTACTACGCCGTGTCGCACACGCTTCCGAACGTGTGGAGTCTGTCGGAGAACCCGGAACCGGGAGAGATGGAGTTCGGTACGCAGGGAGGATGGCCGCGGGCCGAGATCGAGGGTCTGCCGCTCGTGAAGCCGCCGTGGGGACGGATCACGGCGATCGACATGAACCGGGGCGAGCACCTCTGGATGGCGGCGAACGGAGACGGTCCCAACGACCATCCGCTCCTCGAGGGCCTGGACCTTCCACCGCTTGGGAACGCGAACCGGCCGGCGCCGCTCGTCACGGGGTCGCTGCTCTTCATCGGCGAGGGGAGCGACGCCGTGATCGGAACGCCGGACACGCACTGGGGGACGACCTTCAGGGCCTACGACAAGGGGACGGGCGAGGTGGTGTGGGAGACGGAACTCCCGTCGGGGACGACGGGCGGGCCCATGACGTACCTGCACGAGGGGAAGCAGTATATCGTGGTCGCGGTCGGAGGGAGCGAGCATCCGGCCGAGTACGTGGCGCTGGGCCTGCCGTGAGGCGCAGCGTCGATACGGGCGCGGAGGGCGCGGCGTGAGCGGTCTCTGGTCGCGGGCGGCGGCCGTGGCGGCCCGGACGCCGGAGTCGCGCAACCGGTACGTCGACTTCCTGCGCGCCCTGTCGATCGGGGCCGTGGTGCTCGGGCACTGGATCCAGACAGCGCCGTACACGGGAGGCGGCGACATCGCGCTCTCGAGCGTGCTCGAACACCAGTCGTGGACGCGCTGGCTCACGTGGGTCTTTCAGGTGATGCCGATCTTCTTCCTCGTCGGCGGCTACTCGAACGGCGCCTCATGGCAGTCCGCGAGAGACAGGGGGAGGAGTTACGCGGAGTGGCTGCAGGTGCGGCTCCGGCGCCTGCTCGGACCGGTACAGGTTCTGCTCGGGGTCTGGATGCTGCTTGCCATCGGCATGGCATTGGGCGGCGTCGATGCGGGGTTCGTTGGCGAGCTGTCGCAGATGGCGCTCATCCCGGTCTGGTTTCTCGCCGTCTACGTCATGGTCGTGCTCATCGTGCCGCTGACGCACGCGGCCTGGCGGCGGTACGGGCTGTGGTCGTTCTGGGCGCTGGTCGCCGCCGCGATCGTGGACGATGTCCTCTTCCTCACCGCCGATCTGACCGTGGTGGGCTGGGCCAACTACGCCTTCATCTGGGTCGCCGTCCACCAGCTGGGTTACGCGTGGCGCGACGGCTACGCGGCGGGCCTGCGGAGGGGCGCCGCGTGGGCCGCCCTGGGCGCGGCGGCGCTCGTAGGGATGGTGACGCTCGGGCCGTACCCGATCAGCATGGTGAGCGTCCCCGGCGACGCGATCAGCAACTCGCTGCCGCCGAAGCTGCCCATGCTGGCGCTGGCCCTCGTGCATACGGGACTGCTGCTGTCGCTTGAGGGCCCGATGCGGCGCTGGCTCGACCGGCCCGCGCCGTGGACGGCGACGGTGCTCGTGAACGGTATGATCATGACGATCTTCCTCTGGCACCTGACGGCCGCCACTCTGATGATCGGCGCCGCGCTGCTTCCCGGAGGCGTGGGTCTGGACGTCGACCCCGCCGGCGCGGGATGGTGGGCAGTCCGGCCGGTCTGGCTGGCCGTGTACGCGCTCGCGCTGGTTCCGTGCGTGCTCGCTTTCGGCAGTCTCGAGCGGCGCGGCGGAGCGGGGCGGATGCGTCCGGGCTGGCTTCTCGCGGGGGGCGCGACCGTGGCCTGCGCCGGCTTGGCGCTCCTCGCGCTCGGCGGCGTGGCGGCGGAGGGGGGCGGGCCGTTCGGGCT
>VXME01000019.1 GCA_009861545.1 Acidobacteriota bacterium
TGACGATGCTGATGGGCAATGCCGTGCTCGGATTCCCGTTCGGCCGGTTTCGCCCCTACCTGGTCGGCGGCCTGGGCTGGCTCCGGAAGGAGGTCCTCGGCAACGGCGCCACCGCGCGCACCGGAGGCCTCGGGCTGGACCTCGGGGGCGGGATCCTGGGGTTCCTGAGCGGCAGCGTCGGCATCCGCGTGGACCTGCGCTACGTGCGCAGCGTGACCGAGGAGGATCTCGACACGATCCGCGCACCTGACAGTCTCGGCTTCGCCGATTTCCTCACCGAGGACATCTCCTTCTGGCGCGCGTCCACCGGGCTGGCCATTCGCTTCTAGGAAGTCGACCATGCGCATCGCCTATCAGGGGGAGCCGGGGGCCTACAGCGAAGCCGCCGCCCTGCGCTTCAACCCCAACGCCGATCCGTTGCCGCGGCCGTCTTTCGACGACGTGTTCAACGCCGTCGCCAAGGGGGAGGCGACGCACGGCATCCTGCCCATCGAGAACACCATCGGGGGCAGCATCCACCGCAACTACGACCTGCTCCTCGAGCACGAGCTGCCGATCGTCGCCGAGGTCAAGCAGCCCATCGTGCACCACCTGCTCGTCCGGGAGGGGACGCGCCTGGAGGACGTGCGCAAGGTCTATTCGCATCCGCAGGGGTTGGCGCAGTGCGAGCGCTTCCTGCGCACCCTCGATGGGGTGGAGATGGCGCCCACCTACGACACCGCCGGCAGCGCCAAGATGATCAAGGAGCAGGACCTCGACGGCTGCGCCGCCATCGCCTCCGAGCGGGCGGCCGAGGTGTTCGGGCTCACCATCCTCAGGACCGGCGTCCAGGACTTCGCGGACAACTGCACGCGGTTCCTGATCGTCAGCCGCGATCCGGCGCCGCTCGGCACGCCCGACAAGACCACTATCGTCTTCACGGTGTCCAACGGTCCGGGCGCGCTGTTCAAGGCGCTGAGCGTCTTCGCGCTGCGCGACATCGACCTGGCCAAGCTGGAATCGCGGCCGATTCCGGACAAGCCCTTCGAATACCTCTTCTACGCCGACGTCGCCGCGAACCGCAACGACCTGCGCTGCGCGAGGGCGCTGATGCACCTGGCCGAGTTCGCACCGTCGCTGCGGACGCTGGGGTCGTACCGGGCGTGGAGAGAGCCCGAGGCATAGCAGGGCTCGTCCGCGTCGGCGCCGTGCAGCGGCGCGGACTACCGGTCAGTTCGAGACACCCGGTTCGGACGACGTGCCCGAGCCCGCACCGCGCAGCCCGTCCAGCAGGAACCGCGCGTAGAGCTCGACGACTTCCTCGTCGCGTGCGTCGGGGCCGACGCGGTACAGCTTGGTGTGAATGGCGTGCTGTACGGGCGCGGCCAGCAGCGCGCCGGAGAGCAGCATCGGGTCACCCTGCAGAAAAACGCCTTCCGCCTGGCGGCGAGCGATGTACCGCTCCAGGAACTCGAAGAGCGGGGACTTCCGCACCTGCTCCCACATGTGCCGGTTGGCCGACTCGTCCTGGTCGAGCCACGCGTACATCAGCATGCGGTGCAGGTCACGGTCCTGCTGGTACCCCATGAGCATCGCCCTGCCAACGGCCCGCAACAGCTCTTCGTCCTCGCGCCTGTCGGCGAGGTCCTCCAGCATGGTGACGAACTGCTCCGTGCCGACGCCGGTGCGCTGCCGGAAGGCGGCGATGTACAGATCTTCCTTCGAAGGGAAGTGCCGGAAGATGGTGGCCTCGCTGATCCCCGCGGCGTCGGCGATGGCCCGGGTGGTGGCGCCGCGGAAGCCCCGCTGCCCAAAGATCGATATCGCGACCTCGATGAGCTGCGCCCGTCGCTCGGTCCCGGGCAATCGCTTGCGGCGTGCCGCACCCGATTCACTCGTTGCGAGCGTGGCGGTGGAGTCTGCAGGTAACGTGCTCACGGCATGAGAGTGTAGCAAGCTCCTAGAACTGCCACTGCGTGCCGAACGACAGCGCGCGGCCGTCCTGGATGACGGTCGGCCGGTCGTAGTCGGGGCTGAACACGCCGCCCCCGCCGAAGAACTGATTCCGGGCCGTGACCGCGGCCTTGTTGAAGATGTTGCTGGCGGTCATGAACAGCCGCAACCGGGATGCGCCGACGTTGACGTCCTTGATGAAGCGCACCAGCAGCGTGGTGGTGGCGTCGTAGAACTGCGTGCCCGGCTCGATCAGCTCCACGTTCGTCGTTCCGTCTGCATCGGGGTTGATGAGGGGACGGCCGATATCGGCCGCGTCGAGGCGCCATCTTGCCTCGCGGTGTCCTCCCGAGAACATCTGGAAGAGGCCGGAGATCATCGTGTCGAAGGGCAACGGCACCGCGCCGAACAGCTTGCCCATGGGCCGGTAGGGCTCGCTCCATTCGCAGTACCGCAGGCCGTTCGGGTTGTCCAGGCGCCCAGAGGTGCAGAAGGACTGTTGGTTCGCGCCTGCGGTGAAGCTCGCGTTCATGAAGCCGCCGCGCGGCAGCCGGCCGTCGACGATGACCTCGAACCCGTTCCAGGTCCGCCAGTCGTCCGGGGCCAGGGTCATCAGTTGCTCGCCCGTCGAGTAGGCGAAGTCGGGGTCGGCGAACTCGTACACGGCTATCTGCTCGCCGCCGCCGTTCGGCAGGGTCCCGTGGTTCGGCGCGGTGAACGTCACCGGGGCCCAGTCGCTCGCCTCCAGGTTCAGGTTGTCCCGCCAGCGGAAGCCGGAGTAGCTCCGGCGGTGCCACATCCCGCTGATGGACCAGCCGTCCGCCAATTGCCGCTCGATGCCGCCGGAGTACTCCCAGTTGTGGGTGCGGGGGGCGTCCGGGTCCAGGGTGACGGCGCTGGTCGGCGTGCCGAAGTTCGGGTTGAAGGAGGGCCCGATCCCTCGTCCGTCAGCAGGCCGATGCCGCCCACGAACGAGTTGCGGGAGCCGAGCTGCATGCCGCTCTTGATGCCGTCGACGTGGGGCTGGCTGTCCGGGCCGTCCGATCCGTGGATGACCGCGCCCAGTGACTCGCTGTTCCAGTTTCCCTGCACCCCCGGCACGTACTGCATGGCGGTCAGCACGTTGGCCGAGCCGGGCAGCGTGTTGATCTCCTCGGTGGTCAGCACCGTCTGCTGACGGTTGCTCACGACGTCGACCAGCGGAGCCACGCCGGTGACCATCACCGTCTCCTCGAGTCCGCCGACCTCGAGCCGCGCGTCGACCGGCGCCACGAAGGCGCCCGTCAGCACGACGCCTTCGCGCACGACGCGCCGGAATCCCGGGAGCGTGAACGTTACGGAGTAGGCGCCCGGCGGCAGCGTGATGAAACGGTAGTTGCCCGCGCTGTCCGTGAAGACCGTGCGTACCTGCTCGATCAGGGCGGGGCTGCGCGCCTCGACCGTCACGCCGGGTAGCGCCGCCTCGGTCTCGTCGACGACCCTTCCCGTGATGCCGGCCTGGTCCTGGGCATGCGCCGTGACCGGCGCCGCGGCGGCGCCGGCCAGCAGCAGCACCGAAACCAGAGAAATCGATGTTCCCCTCCGCCGCAGTCGCATGTTCGCCTCCTCGCTAAAGTACGTGAGCGAATACTCACTTCTCGGCACGTGAGTATCACACCCGCGACAAGAGGGCGCAACCCCGACAATCTCGTGTGCCGCGGAGCGGCACGAGGGGGCGCTTGCGGCAAACGGGCCATCTGGTCAGAATGGTCCTGCGGGGGCGGACGATGCAGCACGGAAGTGAACGACTCGCGCTGGCCGATCTGGAGCCGGATCCGGTCATCGAGCTGTACAAGCGAGATGTCGATCGCAGCCTGATCCGCGAGCAGTTACGCCGTTCGGTCGACGAGAGAGTGCGCAACATGATCTCCGCCCTCCGATTTACCGAAGCGCTTCGAGAAGCCGCCCGCCGGCAACAGGCCCCGTGACGGACTTCGAAGGGCTGATTCGCCGCCTGGGCGCCGCCGACGTCCGGTTCGTGCTGATCGGTGGGTTCGCCGGCACCATTCTGGGCTCGCCGCGGACCACGGTGGACCTCGACATCGCTTACGCCCGCGACGAGGAGAATCTTGCTCGCCTCGCGAGCGCCCTCGAACCGCTCCTGCCGAGATTGCGGGGAGCGCCGCCGGGACTGCCGTTCGTGCTCGACGTCGCGACTCTGGCCCGAGGACTGAACTTCACGTTGACTACCACGCTGGGCGACCTCGACCTGCTCGGCGACGTGACCGGCGGCGGCGGCTACGCGGACCTGCTCCCCCACACCCACAGGATCCGGGTCTTCGGTACCGAGATTGCGGTGGTCACTCTCGAGCAGTTGATTCGACTGAAACGAGCGATGGGACGGCCCAAGGATCTGGCCGCGCTGGCGGAGCTCGAGGCACTGCTCGAAGAGCAGAGTCGGGAGCCGTGAGTGCGGCTTGCCCGCACGGCGCCGAGACTGTTACCGTACGTGAGCGTTTGCTTACATGTCGCCGCGACTCTGGTTTCGTCGACCGCCGGAGCGTACGTGGTAGGGGAGCAGGCATGAACCGAAGTCGCACATTCTGTCTGGCGCTTCTGCTCGCGGGACTGGTGCCGGCCGCCGCCGCCGCCCAGTCGTTCGAGGCGGACGTGAGGCCGCTGGTCGAGACCTCCTGTCTCGCGTGTCACGGCGCGCGGACGGTGACGCCGCTCGACATCGGCAGCCTCGGCTATGACCTGAGCAACCGCGAGACGTTCGGCGCCTGGGAGCGCATCTACGAGCGGGTGCACGACGGCGAGATGCCGCCCCGCACCGCCCGGCAGCCCGATCCGGCGGTGGTGGAGACGGCGCTCGGGTCGCTGAAGCAGGCCCTCGTCGACGGCAACCTCACCGCCCGCAACGGCCTGCGCACCCCGCTGCGGCGCCTCACGCGGCTCGAGTACGCCTACACCATTGCGGACCTGCTGCACGTCGACGAGGCGGTCGGCCTGGACCTGTCCCAGACGCTGCCGGCCGAGGCCGATTCCGGCGGCTTCGATACGGTGGCGGCCAACCAGAGCATGTCGCCGCTGCACGTGCGGGCCTACCTCGAGGCGGCCGACCGGGCCCTGGACGCGGCGCTCCGCACGGGGCCGCGCCCGGATCCGGTCGAGCACCGAATCGAGTACGTCGACTCGCAGTACCTGCCGTTCATCGAGCACGCGGAGGCCCTGGGCCTCGGCATCGTCAAGAAGGTGGACGACGCCTTCGTCGCGTTCTTCGACTTCGGCTCGACCTACACGTTCCACAGCGGCACGGAGGGATTCGTGGCGTCGGCCCCGGGCCGCTACCGCGTCACCGTGGACGCCTATCCGTACCAGGCGGAGACGCCGGTCACGGCGACCGTGTACCGCGGGAAGATGGCGGGCGTGGCGGCGTCGCTCGACGAGCTGATCGGCGTCTTCGACCTGGAGGGGCCGCGGGCCGTCGAGCTCACGCCGTACCTGCGTCCGGGCGACCTGATCGGGCTCTCGGTCGCCGATCTCGACGTGCCGCCGGGGGCCGAGTCTTCCCTGCAGCCGGTCGATGGCGATCCCTCCAAGGGCTACGGCGGCATGAAGGACTATCCCGGAGAGGGCATCGCGTTCCGGACGCTGACCATCGAGGGGCCGCTCCTCGACTCGGACGTCTGGCCGCCGGCAAGCACGCTGCAGCTCCTCGCGGGCGTAGAGTTCGACGACGCGGGCGAGATTCTCCTGACGAAGACGCCCTACCAGCACGTCCTCGACGTCGTGGCCGATTTCGCACCCCGCGCGTTCCGCCGGCCGCTGGCCCCCGGCGAGCTGGAGTCGTACGCCAGCCTCGCCGCGCCGCTGCTCGAGGACGGGCGGCCTTTCGTCGAGGCGGTCCGGGTGCCGTTGCGCGCCGTTCTCAGCGCGCCCGCCTTCCTGTTCCAGGCGGGTGACGCGGGGACGCTCGACGACTTCGCCCTGGCCTCGCGCCTGTCGTACTTCCTGTGGCGCAGCATGCCGGACGACGAGCTGCTCGCGGCGGCGCGCGCGGGCCGGCTCTCGGATCTGGGGGCGCTCGCGGCGCAGGTCGACCGGATGCTCGACGATGCCCGGTCGGCGCGTTTCGTGCGGGACTTCGCCGGTCAGGCCTTCCGGCTCTACGAGCTGCGGGCGACCAGCCCGGACGCCGGGCTCTACCCCGAGTACGACGACCGGCTCGGACAGGCGATGGCGCAGGAGACCGAATTGTTCCTCGCCGAGCTGATCGCGGAGAACCGCGGCGTGGATCACCTGATCGACGCCGACTTCACCTTCGTCAACCGCCGCCTTGCGCAGCACTACGGCCTGCAGGAGGTCGCCGGGCAGCAGATGCGCCGTGTCTCCCTGCCGGCGGACAGTCCCCGCGGCGGGTTGCTGACGCAGGCCAGCGTGCTGAAGGTGACGGCGAACGGGACGACGACTTCGCCGGTCCCGCGCGGCAACTTCGTGCTGGCGAACCTGCTCGGGAAGCCCCCGGCCCCGCCGCCGCCCGGCATCGAGGGGCTGGAGCCCGATACGCGGGGCACGACGACGATCCGTGAGTTGCTGACGGCGCATCGTGCGAATCCGGTCTGCGCGAATTGCCACCGCCGGATCGACCCGCCCGGATTCGCGCTGGAGGCGTTCGATCCGATCGGCGGGTTCCGGACGCGCTACCGGGCCGCCGGCGGCGAGACGACGTTCGGCGACTTCACGGTGCCCCTCCCGTACGTCGACGGCCCGGCGGTCGACGCCAGCGGGGTCACCCCGGCGGGCGAGGCCTTTGCCGGCATCGAGGAATACAAGCGCCTGATGCTGAAGAACGACGTCGAGCAGGTGGCCCGCCACCTGACCTCGCAGTTCCTGGCGTATGCCACCGGCGCCGAGATCGAGTTCGCCGACCGCGACACGGTGGAGCGGGTCGTCGCACGGATCGACGACGACGGTTATCCGATTCGGACCATGATTCACGAGGTCGTGCAGAGCGATCTCTTCAGGAGCCGCTAGCGATGACTCTCACGCGACCTCTCGATCGGCGCACGTTCCTGCGGGCCTCCGGCGTGGCCCTGGGGTTGCCGCTGCTCGAATCGATGGCGCCGGCGCTGGCCCGCGCCGCCGCCGTCGAGGCGCCGCGGCGGCTGGTGACCGTCTGCAGCACGCTGGGACTCTATTCGTCGTCGTGGTTCCCGCGGACCGCCGGCGCCGGCTACGAGGCGACCGAGTACCTGCGCCTCATCGACGAGCACCGCTCGCGGTACACGCTGTTCTCCGGCTTCTCGCACGAGGAGCAGAGCGGCCGCCAGCCGCACAACTCCGAGATTACCTGGCTGACCGCGGCGCGGCGTCCCGGGCTCGACGGCTTCCGCAACACGGTGTCGCTCGACCAGGCGGCGGCGGACCACCTCGGCTACGTGACCCGCTTCCCGTCCGTGGTGCTCGGGACGCTGAGTCCGCAGAGCCAGTCCTTCACCACGAGCGGCGCGATGGTGCCGGCCGAGACCAGTCCGGCCAACCTGTTCAAGCGGCTGTTCCTGCAGGGCACGCCGGAGGAGGTCGAGCGCGAGGCGCAGAGCCTCAACGACGGCGGCAGCATCCTCGATCGCCTGAAGTCGCAGACCGCGACGCTGCGCCGGCGCGTCAGCGCGGCCGACCAGCGCAAGCTGGACGCCTACTTCGACGCGGTGCGGGCGGCCGAGCAGGAGCTCACCGAGGTGCAGGCGTGGCTCGACCGGCCGAAACCGGCGGTCGACGAGGAGCCGCCGACCGACATCCCGGACCCCGCCGACCTCATCGGCCGCATCCGGCTGCAGTTGCGCATGATTCCGTTGATCATCGAGACGGATTCGTCGCGCGTGGTCAGCATGATGATCCACGACCACGGCGCCGTGCCGCAGGTCCAGGGCGTGAGCGTCGATCAGCACAACCTGTCGCACCACGGTCAGGACGAGACGAAGATCGCGCAGTTGAAGCGGGTCGAGACCGAGATCGTCCGGGCCTTCGGCGACCTGCTGACCGACCTGCAGGCGCGCGGCGACGCCAGCGGCTCGCTGCTCGACAAGACCGCGGTCCTGTTCGGCAGCAACCTCGGCAACGCCAACGCGCACACGCCGGTCGACCTGCCGATCCTGCTCGCCGGGGGCGGCTTCGCGCACGGGCAGCACATCGTGCACGAGGGCGAGCACAACGCCCCGCTGTGCAACCTGTTCGTGACGTTGCTGCAGGGTATGGGGGTGGAGACCGACGCGTTCGGCCAGAGCACCGGGACTCTCACTGGTCGTGACGGCCGGACGTGGCTTGCCCGCGTAGCCGGCGCCGGACACGGTCCAGACTTCGCCGCGGGTCACGCCTGTCCACGGTCCGAAATCGCGTCGATGAACGCTTGATCGTCCTGTTCCTGCGCGCTCCCGGCCACGGCGCCCGATTGGCGGTGAGCCTCGGCACGAAAGGCTGCGGTTCTGCGGAACGCAAGGCGTTGACGTACGCGTACATTCCAGAAATGATCATGTACGGTGACTGTGACGATCACCCGGCTGCGGCGTAACCTGTTCGACCTGGTCGATAGAGCTAGCCGAGGCGAGCCCATCATCATCGTCAGGAACGGCACGGAGGTAGCGCGGATTCTGCCGGCCGGTCATCCGGACTGGCGCGGGCGCATGACGATCACGCCCCGTCTGCGGGTGGCTGATGACGAAGCGTTTCTGCCGCTGGATGATTGGGATGGACACGTGTGACGAGGTTCCTGCTCGATACCCACGCCATCATCCACTGGCAGATCGGTCCGGCGATGCCGCCGGCGCTTGTCGGCGATCTGGACGTGGCAAGCCGCTCGGGGCGTGTGCTGGTATCGACTGCCGCTTTCTGGGAGGTCGCGCTGCTGGCACGGAAGGGCAGAATCGAGATCGACGACGTGGCGTCATGGAAGAACGAGCTTCTCGCGGCCACCGGCGTCAAGCTGGCCGTTCCTCAGGTCGATGACATGATCGCCTCCGTCGCCCTGCCGCAGCACCACCGTGATCCGTTCGACCGGTTGTTCATCGTGCAGGCCCGGTCTCTGGATGCCGTGCTCGTGAGCCGTGACGCTGTGTTCGCCGCGTACGACGTGGCGACCCGCTGGGTGTGAGCGATGCCCAACCGTCTCGCCGGTGAGCCGAGCCCCTACCTGCAACAGCACGCCGGGAACCCCGTGGACTGGTATCCCTGGGGCGACGAGGCGTTCGAGCGCGCGCGCCGCGAGGACAAGCCGATCTTCCTTTCGATCGGCTACTCGACCTGCCACTGGTGCCACGTCATGGAGCACGAGTCGTTCGAGCATGCCGGCATCGCCGCGCTGCTCAACGAGCACTTCGTGTCGATCAAGGTGGACCGGGAGGAGCGCCCCGACGTCGACCGGGTCTACATGGCTTTCGTGCAGGCCACGACCGGCTCCGGCGGCTGGCCGATGAGCGTCTGGCTGACACCGGAACTGAAGCCGTTCTTCGGGGGCACGTATTTTCCGCCGGACTCGCGCTGGGGACGGGCGGGATTCCCGGACGTGCTGCGCGAGGTCGCGGCGCGCTGGACCTCCAGCCGCGGCGAGCTGGCGCAGTCGGCCGACGCGTTGCTCGAACGGTTGCGCGGGATGCAGGCGCCGTCGGCGGGCGCCGTCGCGGGCGCTTCCGGTTCCCCCGCGGCGATCGCCGGAGTCGACGCCCTGACGGCCGGTGTGCAGCAGTTCGCGTCCTCCTTCGACACGCGGCACGGCGGCTTCGGCGGGGCGCCGAAGTTCCCCCGGCCGGCCGAGCTGCTCTTCCTGCTGCGGGAATCGGCGCGCGGCGGCGACCTCAACGCCCGCCGCATCGCCGTCGCCACCCTCGAGGCGATGGCGAGCGGGGGCATGCGCGACCATATCGGCGGCGGTTTCCACCGCTACTCGGTCGACGCCGCCTGGCGCGTGCCGCACTTCGAGAAGATGCTCTACGACCAGGCCCAACTGGTGCTGGCGTACCTGGAGGCCGGACAGGCGGCCGGCGCCGGCGCGCTGTTGCAGGTGGCCGAGGACACCATCGAGTACGTGCGGCGCGACATGACCAGTCCGGAGGGCGCCTTCTATTCCGCCGAGGACGCCGACAGCCTGCCGCCGGAGGCGGCGGGAACAGAGGCCGCGAAGTCCGAGGGCGCCTTCTATCTCTGGACGGACACCGAGGTCGACGAGCTGCTCGGCGCCGACGCGGAGGCGGCGAAGCGGCGGCTGGGGATCCAGGCCGGGGGCAACGCGCCGCAGGACCCGATGGGGGAGTTCACGGGCAAGAACATCCCGTTCCTTCAGCAGGACGTCGGCGAGATCGCGAAGCTGACCGGCCGCACCGCGGACGACGTCGCGGCGACGCTGGGCGCGGCGCGGAAGACGCTGTTCGACGCGCGCGAGAAGCGGCCCCGTCCGCATCTCGACGACAAGGTGCTCGCGGCCTGGAACGGCCTGATGATCGCGGCCCTGGCGCGGGCCGCGCACGTGCTGGACGGCGCGGCGGCCGAGCGGAGCCTCCAAGCCGCGACCCGGGCGGCGACGTTCGCACGGGAACGGCTGTGGGACCCCGATCTGCGTATCCTGCGGCGGCGCGCCCGCGACGGCGCGGTGTCCATCGACGGCTATGCCGAGGACTACGCGTATCTGGTCTGGGGGTTGCTGGAGCTGTTCCAGACCGCGGGCGACCCCGCGTGGCTCGACTGGGCGCTCGAGCTGCAGGCTCGCCAGGACGCGCTCTTCTGGGACGCCGAAGGCGGCGGCTGGTTCGCGACCACCGGCGAGGATCCCTCCGTGCTCCTGCGGGTCAAGGAGGAGTACGACGGGGCGGAGCCGGCCGCCAGCTCGGTGGCGGTCGAGAACCTCCTGACGCTGATGCACCTGCGGGACGACCCGGACGCGGCGGCCAGGGTGGAGAAGACGCTCGGCCGGTTCGGGACGCGGCTCGGGCAGGCCGCCCGCACCGTACCTCTGATGATGGCGGCGCTCGTCCGCTATCACGCCCCGGCCACGCAGATCGTGATCGTCGGGGAGCCCGACGCGCCCGAGACCCACGCGCTCGAGCGGGTGGTGGCGGCGCGCTACCTCCCGTTCGCGGTGCGGCTGCGCGTGACGCCGGGCGACGGGCAGGCCCGTCTGGCAGAGCGATTGCCCTTCATCGGCGCCCTCAGAGAAATCGACGGTCGCCCCACGGCGTACGTCTGCACGAACTTTACCTGCCGGGAGCCGGTCACCGATCCGGCGCGGCTGGACGAACAGCTTGCGAGGATCCGGGGATGACGTTCAAGGTGGAGGTTCTGCTCAAGGGCAAGGAGGACGTCGTCGAGACCGACGTCGACTTCGAGGGGCCCGAGCCCACGGCGTGGGCGGACGACGACGTCCGCCGCGTGCTCGAGCTGACGCTCGGCGCGTTCGACCAGGTGCAGAACCCGGACGCGGACGAGCGCTCGGTCGCGCTGCGCGGCTTCAGTTGGATCGTGACGCCGGTCGACGGCGGAATCGCGATCGCCATCGAGATCCCGAGCGGGGCGGTCGTGGCGGGCCCCTTCGAGGGCGACGTCGACACCCTCACCGCCACCATCACCCGTGTCCTCGCCAACGTGCGGGGCAGCTCCCTGCCGAACTGATCGCCGGCGGCGCGCGCGCGGTCGCAGGTGCTTCGCGGTTGACGCCGCGTCGTATTGCAGCCGTCGCCGTCGGCCCCTCCCGGCAGCGTCGTAATCCCGCCCTCTCGCGGTGCGTAGTATGGGCATGATGCGGGTGCTCGGGGTCGGGGCAGTGCCGGGCGTGTCGCCGTCCCGCCCGGGGAGCGGGATGCGGAAGGGCCGGGCGCGCGGATGAACGCGGTGACCGCGCTGGCCGGGGGCATGCTCCGTCCGCTGGCGATGACCGGCGTTCGGCGGGAGGAGACGGCGGCGGGGGGCGACGGCGACAATGGCTTCGACACCCTCTATCGAGCCCAGTCCCGGCGCGTGCTGCAGACCTGCCGTTACCTGCTCGGCTCCCCCGACGAGGCGGAGGACGCGGCGCAGGAGGTGTTCCTGCGCGCCCGGCAACGCTTCGAGCAGTACGACCGGGAGCGGCCGTTCTCGCACTGGATCCTCGCGGTCGCGAGCCATCACTGTCTCGATCGGCTGCGGCGGCGCGGCCGGGAGACGCGGCTGTTCGGCACGGCGGACGTCGAGCGGGCGGCGGCGCCGGCGCGCGAGCCGGACCCGTTGACCGCCCTGCTTGCGCGGGAACGCGGCCGGCAGGTCCGTGAGGCGGTCGCCGCGCTGCCGGTCAAGTACCGCGTGCCCCTGGTGCTGGCCTATTTCCACGAGCTTGCCTACGCGGAGATCGGCGCGATCCTCGATATCGAGCCCGGTCACGTCGCCGTGCTGGTGTTTCGCGGCCGAAAACAGTTGCGGCGGATGCTGACCGCGCCGGACAGGAAGAGCCAATGACGTGTCCCGACGAACCGACCTTGATGATGCTGGCGGACGACGAGCCGGCCGCGGCCGCGGCCGTCCGGGAGCACGTCGGCCGTTGCGCGTCGTGCCGCGCCGCGCTGGCGGAGTTGCGCGCCGAGCGCAGGCTGCTCGTGGAGGCGCTGCATGAGGGCGCGCTCGACGAATCGAGCGTCGCGCCGGACCTGGTGGTTTCGGACGCCGGCGCTGCCGCGCCCGTCGACCGCTGGTGGGGGCTGGCGCCGCTGGCTGTCGCGGTCGCCGTCGTCGCGGCCGCGGTGGCATGGCTGGTGGGAGCTCCCACCGCATGGCAGCTTCCGTCCTCGCTGGAGTGGATCAGTCCCTTTCATCCGTCCGGCCGCCTGACCTGGCTGTTCACCGGGATGACCCTGAGCATCGCCGTGGCCTTCGACGGATTGCCGTTCGCGTCGATGGTGACGGTGGCAGGCCAGACCGTTGCGGCGCTGCTTCTGCTGCTTCTCGTCGTGCTGGCTCTCTCCGGCGGTGTGCGGCGGGTGGCGCTGCCGGCGTTGCTGGCGATAGTGCTCGCCGCCGTCGCGGTTCCGGCGGAGGCCTTCGTGAGCAGGATGTCGGAAGACGACGTGGTAGTCGCGGCCGACGAGGTGATCGACGACACGCTCGTCGCCCGGGGAGAGCGGGTGCTCGTGGACGGCGTAGTGAGCGGCGACCTCATCGCCGGCGGGCAGCGCGTGGTCATCCGCGGCACGGTGCGCGGCAACGTGATCGCGTGGGCGCAGTCCGTGGACCTGTTGGGCGACGTAGGCGGTTCCGTTTTCGTATCCGGCCAGTTCGCCACGGTACAGGGCGGGGTGGATGGCAGCCTCTATGCGTTCTCACAGGACACGCGCCTCGTCGGGGGCAGTCGCATCGGCGGCGGCGTCGCCAGCTTCAGCAGTACGCTGACCGTCGAGGGCGGTGTGGGCCGCGGCGTGCGGGCCACCGGGTATCGCGTCGACGTCACCGGCGCGGTGGAGGGAGACGTCTACGCCAACGCCCGCCGCGTCGCCGTCGGACCACGGAGTCGCATCGGCGGGACGCTGACCGCGCGGGTCCCCGATACGAACGTCCTGCAGATCGATCCCGCCGCGACGCTCACCGCCGAACCGGTGGTGCGTACTTGGAGTGAAGAGAGCTCGCCGAGCCGCTACCTGACCGGATCGTTCTACCGTGGCCAGGCGGTCTGGCTGGTCGCGGGCTTCCTGACGGGCTGGCTGTTCCTGTGGGCGGCCCCGGGCGCCGCGGCAGTCCGGTTCGAGACGCCCCCGGCGGTGCTCAGGACGCTCGGCGTCGGATTCCTTTGCGTCGTCGCCACGCCGGTCGCCGCGCTCCTCGCCGGTCTGACGCTGGTCGGCCTGCCGTTGGCCCTCGTCGCGCTTGCGCTCTGGGCACTGGGGATCTACCTGGCCAAGATCCCGATCGCGCTCTTCCTCGGCCGCACGCTGCTCGGCCCGCGCGGCCCCGGCGGACCGGCGCTAGCCCTGCTGGTCGGCCTGCTCGCCGTCTTCGTCGCCGTCAACCTGCCCCTCGTCGGCTGGATCGTTAATCTCGCGCTGACGCTGATCGGTGTCGGGGGGCTGTTCGCCTGGGCGCTGGCCGTCTATCGCGGCGGCGGAGCCGCCACGGCGCGGGTCTGACCCGCGGCCCGGCGCGACCGGGGGCTTCAGGCGCTCGCGCGTCGGCCCGGTGCGTTCGATCCGATCGGCCGTCTTGTCCCGGCTTGCCAGGCTTCGGCGCGCACGGACATCTCGGCGTGAAGTCGGGCGGGACTTTGCCGAACGGTGGCGGTCACCTGTCGCGTAACGGTACCATACCGTTGCAGTCGGTGGCCCTTGGTGCGGTCGATGCCGAGGTGGTGGAACTGGTAGACACTCGGGACTTAAAATCCCGTGGCCCGTGAGGGCCGTGTGGGTTCGATCCCCACCCTCGGCACCATCCCCGGTTTTTCCGCGGTTCCAAGTAACGCAGCACGGAGAGTGCCCGAAACAGAACCTGCCAAAGGAGTTCGTTTTAGCGATGCTCCCAGTTGCTCCGCTGGCTGTTTTCCGACGTCCTGACCGGACGCGTACCGTCACGGCCCCCCTGCCCGTTCATGAGAGTGGGCGGGGAACGCGGCTGTCGGATGAGCGCGACCCGTCAAGCCGTTTCCCGGGGGCGGCTGTACAGATTCGACCGCGCCGACGTTAATTCAACAGGGCCTCGATGTCGGCGCTGCGGCGTGCGACGGCCGTCGACTGCGGTGGTGTTGTGAGACGACCGTTCCCGAACGCGGATTCCGTTGGCGATGCGATGCCATGATTTGCCAGAGGCCGTCGAGTCGAGTTGCACGAGCGAGTGACCCGGACGCCGGCCCGGAGCCCCCGGGTGGCCGGCTGCCGGTGCGTCGATCTACCGTACCCGTTGGACCATGACCGGCAACTCGTCCACTCCATACGATACCCCGCGCAACCTGGAACTGCTGCGGGCGGTGAATGACAGCGCACGGCTCTTTCGTACAGTTTTTGTATCCTTCACGATAGTAGCTCTCTACCTTCTCATCATTGCGCTGTCCGCGGACGACGAACTTCTGTTCAAGGATGGTCCCCTGCGTGCGCCAGTCCTGAACTTGAGTGTGCAGGCATCTCGTTACTTCATCGGCGCGCCCTGGATCCTGTTCCTGCTGCACTTGAATGTCCTGATCCAGGCATCCTTTCTCGCCGGCAAGGTAACCGACTACAGACGCGCGCTGCCGTCGCAACAAGCCGGTCCGCCGAGAGAGGAGATGCTGCGGCTCCCGTTGGCCGTTCCGCTGGTGCAGATTGCCACGGGTTATTCGTCGGTGGTGCCGCAATGGGTGCTCAAGTTCTTCGTCTTCCTTACGATTTCCATACTGCCGCTCGTCACGCTCGGGGTGGTCCGGACGCAGTTCCTGGATTTCCAGAGCCGCTGGATCACGGACATGCACTCGTTTGTCCTGATTGCCGACCTCGTCATGGTCGGGTCCGTTTGGCCGACAATCAGAAGACTCTATCCGGACCGCCGTGCCCTGGGCAGGTTGAATTCTCTGGGTTGGATGTCGCTGATAGCGTTGGTCTTTCTTATGGTTGGCCCTTTGGCCCTCACTCTCAGAAATGCGGCGTGGGCAGACGGAAGCCCGTGGCTCGGAGGGCTCGGCAGATGGTTGGAGTCGGCGCGTTCGCTCGATGTGCAGAATAGACGGCTGTACCTCCGGTCCGAAGCGGCCAATCCCGAAGAGGCGTGCGGAGACGGGACGCTTGCGCTGAACCTGGCTGGGCGCTCGTACGTGGATGCGAATCTGTCCGAGTCGATTCTATGTAACGCGATTCTGACGGACGCCCAACTGCAAGGCGCAGTCATGAGAAGAGCGAGGTTGGAAGGAGCCGATCTGCGCGGTGCTCAGCTTCAGGGGGCCCAGCTTCAGGGCGCGACGCTCCATGGGGTGAACCTTGTGGGTGCTGAGTTTCACGCCGCCGACTTGTCGGACGCCGAGCTCCAACGGGCATCCTTCCCGGCCGGGCAGCTCCAGGGCGCGGACTTGACGCGCACGCATCTGGACAATGCAGATCTCTCCGGTGCTAGCCTGGACGGCGCATTTCTTTCCGGAACGCATCTCACTGGAGCGAACCTGGCGGGAGGGACGCTTCGAGGAGCGGTCCTGCTGGGAACGCAGTTGGCGGATGCAGACTTGACCGACGCGCGCTTCGAGGGAGCGTACATCCTGTACGTCAACCTGGACGGGACCCGTACCTCAGTGACCGGAACGCAGGGATTCTACTATGACCACGCCCAGTTCATCGGAGTCAACGCACGCTTGCCGAGTCCCTCTTCCTTGAGCGAAGGCTGGGAAGCGGATGCCCAGAGCCGGGCCGAGCTCGAACTCTGGTATGCAGTGTACCCTCCACCGGTTCCCGCGTGGATGCCTCTGGATGAGGAGCGGCTTGAAGCTGCAGCTGGCCGCTTCTACCGCGACACGTCGTTGGCGGAGCGCATCGGAGGAGGCGCGGGGCGCCCTACCCGGCTGTTCGCCCTTTGCGAGTCGAACCGCAGGGGAGGGCCACGACGACCTAGGGGCGGCCCGGACGGGCCGTGCAGCGGGGCGACAGAGGATCATCCGTACTCGGCGAGGGTCGAGATGTTCGAGCATGGTGACAGTCGTGGCGAGGGTCCTGCCGTCGGCATGTACACCGAGGAGGATGCCGGGTTGTGGGTGGCGGAGTACCGTCGGGAGCTCCGCGAAGCGTTCTCGTTTGATCCTGGGTTCTTGCGTAGGAGCGACGTGCCGGGGCGGGGCGGACTCGCTGAGGAGGTCGTGGAGAGTTGGTATCGGGAGAGGGGCCGGTAGCCGGATGAAGTTGACCGCGGACAGGCAAGCCGGCAGCCGTGGCCCGCTACGACTCCCCCCCGAAACGCCCGGTGGGTCCATTCTGAGCCGCGTCGATTGATTCCGGCCGCCGAGACCGAGCGCATGGTGCGCCGCGCGTTTTCTCGAGGCCGCCTCGTCCACGTCCAACCGCTCGCTGGCGGCTTGCGCAACGCGAACTTCGTTCGTCGTATCGAGACTGGCGAAGACAGGTACGCTCGGAGGAGGAGCGCATCTACGTCGCAGAGAGGTGCGTCCGCGAGTATAGTGAGAAGTACGCCCACCCTGATACAGGGCAGGCGAAGAAGGGAGAGTCATCATGAAGCGACAGGCTCAGACCCGGTTGAGCGTCCTGCTCGCCGTCATGGCGGCTGGCGGGTTCGCGATCTTCGCGTTCGGCCAGCCATCGACGACCGCGGCTTCCCAGAGCAACTTCGTCGGCGGCGAGCCGAGTCGGCCGGACTCGTCCGACATGCGAGCGCTTCGGCTGCGCTTCGAGGCCGGGGTCCGCTCGAACTGGCACGCCCATGCCGGCTGGCAGATCCTGGCTGCCGAGGAGGGCCGGGGCCGCACGCAGGAGCGCGGCGGGGAGATCATCGAGATGGTGCCCGGCGGGCGTCCGGTCTTCGCCCCGGCGGGCGTCGAGCACTGGCACGGCGCGTCGCCCGACGAGCATGTCGTGCAGCTCACCGTCCTCGGCGGCGGCGACGGCGGACCGACCTCCTGGTTCGGTCCCGTGAGCGAGGAGGAGTACCGGGGCCAGTAGCGACGAGGTCCGTCAGGTCGCAGGTCGTCTCGTGCTCGTCGAGTGCCGCGCACCTTGTCGCGCGGCGCATGCGCCTCGAAGAGGATTCGCTGCGCGCCGTCGAGGGCCGTACACCAGGGGTGGACGTCCCCGGATACCCAGCGGCCGGGTGCCACTCGAAGACGGATCGAGGAACGAGATGTTCAGCAAAGCAGCAGACCAGCGTTCTTTGGCGATGTCCGAGGTCCATCTGGAGGATCCCGAGTGGGAGGGATGGACGTTGTGCGGCCAACGTCTCCGACCCCCACGCGGTGAGACCGTCGGCCTCCTGTGTGCTGTGTCGGCGTTCGGAGCCACGTGCTCGACGTGTCGGGCCGCCAGCAAGGAAGCAGCATCACCGCGTCCCGACGATTCCGGCGTGCACGCCGGCGTTCGGGTGCGAATCGTCTTTCCGTCCGTCCTGGAGGGCCAGACGGGCACCGTGACGTCCGCCGACGACCGGCAACAGGTGGTCACCGTCCGCATCGACGGCGAT
Source organism: Acidobacteriota bacterium (assembly GCA_009861545.1). Taxonomy (NCBI): domain Bacteria; kingdom Pseudomonadati; phylum Acidobacteriota; species Acidobacteriota bacterium. Next base: position 18,049 of record VXME01000019.1, read on the forward strand.
CCGGGACACGACGGGGGACCGATTCGCGTGAAGCTCGCCGAGGTCGAGCCCGTTCTCGTCGCGCGTGACAGTCGATGAGATCGTTCCGGGCGAAGTACCCGAGTACTCCGTACTGGCCGTGGTCGCCGGCAATCGCGAGAGGCGACGACGTGCACCGAAACCCGGCCCGATTCCTGGAGGACGCGGTCGTGGTGACGGAGAAGCTCGACGGCGGCAACACGTTGCTGCACGACGGCAAGGTCTACGCGCGCAGCGTGTCCGCGCCGTCAGACGGCAAGTGGATGGCCATGGTGAAGAAACACCATGCCTGGAAGGTACGGGAGCCCGACGTCTATCTCTACGGCGAGGACATCTACGGGGTGCACAGCATCGCCTACGAACCCGTGGCCGAGGACAGGACGTTCCATGCCTTCGCGATTCGGGCCGGCGACGGCGCATTTGGGGCCTTTCCCGATCTCGAGGCGTATGCGAACCGGCATGATGTTCCCGTCGTGCCGGTCTTGTTCCGCGGCCGTTTCCGGTCGGTGGAGGAGATACGGGACTTCATCGCACGCGCTCACGAGTCGCCGTCCGTGCTGGGCGGCGAGCGGGAGGGCGTCGTGTTGCGGCTGGAGCGCGGGTTTCCGGCGGCGGAGTTCCAGGACAACGTCTGCAAGAGCGTTCGCGTCGGTCACGTGCAGACGGACGAGCACTGGACGAGGAATTGGAGGCCATGCAGGATCCAACGTCGTGCGGGGTGACAGCAGTGTCGGGCTGAACACGCTCGCCCGGCTCGTCGAGTGCGCCTCCACGTAGGGCGCTCCCAGTCCTGCGCCAGTTCCTTTTCAAGGCCGCCTGCGCATCATCCCAAGGGTGGGGATGTATGGGCATCGCTTAGAGAGATCGAGATCGGGTCGGCTCGTACCGCTCGACAGCGAGCTTGCTCGCCCGGGCGCGCATGCGCGCGGCGTCGTGCCAGGCCTGCATCCGGAGCAGCATGTCCATGTCGAGAACGGCGAACAGGTGGCGATCACCCGCTACGGTAAGTCCTCGCTGCGATTCGAGAAGGCCGTTGGTGACGACCTGGGCAGTGGCGGCGCTTGGCTGCGGCTTGGCCCTCATGCGGCGTGACGGCCGTCGGGACCACCGAGCTTGGCCAGACTCAGCCGCAGCCGGAGCGGCTTCAGCAGCCGGTTCAACGTGGCCTGGGTCTGGTTGTGCCGCGGGTGAATCGCTCGGAGCACGTTCGGACCCGCCATCTGCGCCTGCTCGGCGAACTCCTTGACGCCCATCGCCCGAATCACCTTCCCGAGGGCGGTCTGGATCGGGACGCCCTCGTCCATGGCCGCGAGGAGGAAATCGCGCGCGAACTCGGGGTCGCGAAGGTCCTGCGCCAGTCCCTCGTTCCAGTCTCGGCTGCGTCGTGCCATGTCACGTCCTCTGCAAGTAGTCTCGCCAGTAGTCCTGAGCGCGGCGAATGTCCTTCCGCTGCGACGCCTTCGTCCCGCCGGCGAGGAGCAGCACGAGCGATGCGCCGTCTCGGGCGAAGTAGATCCGGTAACCGGAGCCGGTCATGACGCGCGCCTCAAGGGCGCCGGCTCCCACGCTCTTGTGGTCGCCGAGGTTCCCGGCCTCGAAGCGAAGCACGCGCGCCTGGATCCGGGCCCTGACTGAGCGGTCGAGCGTCCCCAACCATCTGCGGAACGGGCTCTCTCCGTCGGCAGTCTGGTACTCACGGACGTTCAGCGGCATCGCGGACCACTGAGCACATATATCACAAATGATAATTCACGCGGCCGGGAACGCCGGACCGCTATCCCCGCCCGCGTCACCCGGGGCGACAGCGCTCTGTAGCGGCGCCTGATCGCATCCTCGCGCCGAACAGCCACGCGTGGTACTCTGCCGGGTCGCAACAAGTCGGTTCAGGAGCAGGATCGCGGCGACGGCTGCAAGAGCTACACGGTCCGGTTCCTCGACTTCGATCACCCCGATCGCAACGAGTGGATCGTCACCTGGTAGTACAGGGTGCTCGGGTCGAAGAAGCACGTCATCCCCGACGTCGTCGTGTTTGTCAACGGCCTTCCGCTTGTGGTCATCGAGTGCAAGAGTCCGACCATCGGCGCCGCCTGGAAGGCCGAAGCGGTCAAGCAGCTCCGCCGCTACCAGGAAGCCGACACGACCTGGAAGGACCGGAGCTCGACGCACGCGGGTTCGCCATCTACGGCTTGCTGGAGAAGCAGCGTCCGCGAAAGGCGAAGGAAAGGACCGTCACGTAGGACGTCGCCAACCGGGGCCTGGCCTCGCTGATCGACGAGGCCGTCACGCCGTTCACCGATCTCGTCGACTGGCAGCAGAAGGACGACGTGCAGCGGCAGATGCGCAGTCAGATCAAGCGTCGGCTACGCGCCGGCGGCATCGAACACGACGTGGTCGAGTCTCTGGCCGCCGACATCGTGGACCTCGCCAAGGTGCGGACCGATTGATGACCGGCGACCTGGAGACCTCCGCGATCACCTGGGGCGGCACGCGCCTGCCGTACGCCATTCGGCGCAGCGCCCGGCGGAAGAAAACGGTGGCGGTCACCGTGGACCCGGCGGGCGACGTGCTGCTCGTGGCCCCGGAGAGCTTCTCGACCAGCCGGCTGGATGCGGTCGTGCGCCGGAAGGCGGCCTGGATCGTCCGGCGCCGCCGGCATGTCCAATCGCACGACCCGCCGCCGTCGTCGCGGGAGTTCGTCAGCGGCGAGAGCGTCCAGTATCTCGGGCGGCACTATCGCCTCAAGGTGCATTCGAACGAGGCCGGGCACGCGAAGCTGCGCGGCGGCTGGCTGCATGTACCCGCGCCGGCGGGAGCGCAAAAGACGGCGCACGTTCGGGGCAACCTCGTGTCCTGGTTCCGCCGTCACGCGGCCGAGCGGCTACCGGAGCGGGTCGAGGTTTGGCGAGCGAAGGTCGGCGTCGCGATGCCCCGCGTCGTCATCGCCGATCAGCAGAAGCGGTGGGGCAGTTGCGACCATGGCGGCACCATCCGGCTGAATTGGCGCATCATCCAGGCGCCGATGCGCCTGGTCGACTACGTCGTCGTCCACGAGTTGGTGCACTTGCGCTACCGCGGACACGGCCGCGACTACTGGCAGGCACTTGGGAGGGGGTGATGCCCGACCACGAGCGGCGCCGGGAGGACCTGCGGCAGCGGGGTGTTGGGCTGGCTTGGTAGCGGCACGGTGTCGCGGGGCCGGGTCATGGCGCCGTCAGGCGCCTCCTCAGAACACGCAGTCCCCGTGCCAGCGTGCGCTTGTCCATGATGCCGAGCGCCTCCACGCAGCGCCGGCGGCGGGTCCGATCCCCGAATCGTGAAAGGCCGGCGTCGAGCTCCCGCACCACCACGGCGCCGTACGCCGATTCGGCGGCCTCCATCGCGGGGGCCCAGGATTCAGCCGGCCAGCTCGCGGCCATGAAGGCGAGGTCTACGAGATCGCGGGCGTGCGTGGAGTCGTCCAGTCCCCGGTCGGCGTGCGCGAGCAGCTTCTCCGCGATGCAGGAGGTCTGGTCGAGTGCCTCCACCGGGAACAGCCCGGGGGCGGCGCCGGACAGAGACAGGCGTCCTTCGAAAACGATCTCGAACTTCACCGGTTCACCGTCCACGCGGAGGAACGTCCGTATGCCGTACATGTCACGGCGGACGTCCCGGATCAGGTCGTAGTCGTCGGTGAAGATCTCGCCGAGCGAGCGTGCGGTGACGGTGTTTCGCAGCAGCCGATAGCCCGAGCGGTCCGAGCAGAGGAAGTCGACGTCGACGGATTCGCGAAACTCGTCCAGCTCCATCACGATCCGGGTGCCGCCGCCGAAGTAGCAGTGGGCCGAAGCGAGCAACGTCCGGTTCAGAGAGGCGAGCACCCGGGCGACGAGCCGATGCCACGGACGGCGGAATGGGGCTGCGCCGATCGCGCCGGGCGGCGGTGCGGCGAATCCGCCGGCCGCGCCGCGCTCAGGCATTGATCAGCCCGTTGCCGAATTCCCGCGCCAGGTCGTCGATCAGCATGCGTTCCCGCTTGGGGGCGCCGGCAAGGTCGACGAAGCGCCAGTTGCGTTCGTAGAGCGCGAATGCGTCGCGGCGGGTGATGTACCGTATGCGGCGGTTCCAGCACAGCAGCTTGAGAGCCGGATAGTCGTCGACGAGCAGCAACTCGCGCCGCAGGAAGGCGTGCAGCCTGTCGACGAACGCGGCCTCGCGCATGCCGGCCTTGAGGCGCTCGCAGAGCTCGGCGGGCAGCTTGAGTTGATACAGCCTCCAGCCGTCGATGCGGTCGCGTTGCCGCTGCCGCCGTTTCGCGGTACGAACCTGCTCCGCCCGCCGCGTGTCCATCTGTTTGCTTTCCGCTCAGATGTCGAGAAAGCCTGATGTCATGTCATCATATCACCCTGAGGAGTTTGTCTCCGGCTCCGTCCTCGGCCGCGGCGACGGCGGAGCCCGAAGGTGTACCACATCGGGACTGATCGACGCGTCGGAAGACCCCGCTCGGGCGGGGAAGCATGTCGCATAGAATGGCGGCAATGACGCAGCAGCCGCGCCGGGGGCGTGCTCGGATGCGCGACTACGCTCAAGCCGTCGTGGAGGGATGGACCGAGGGCGAACTGCTGCGGCTGCACCTGCACGAGCTGCCGCGCTCCCTGATGGACCTGTCGGACGCAGAGCGCAACGCCCTGCTGCGCGAACGGCCTCCGCTGACCGGCACGCCGTGGGACCAGCTTCTGGCGGCGACCGTCGAGCACGTGTGCGAGTTGCACGGCCTGACGGCGCCGGCGTGGAGCCAGGAACAGGAGCGGTTCCGGAGCGTGCCGCACGTCTTCACCTCGGGGCGGGCGATGATGATGCAGACGACGGCCTACGCGCCGGCGGCGTTCATCCGGCACGGCGCCCTCGCCGATCCGACCAGCCTGGACGCACGAGGGGGGGAACGGCATGTCTGGGTCCCTGGATCGCAGCCGTATCACGAGGCTCTTCGGCGAGCTGTCCGAAGAGCTTGAGCGCAAGCGCGTACGCGGCCACGTCTACGTGGTCGGGGGGGCGGCGCTCATCGCGGGATTCGGCAGAGACCGGTCGACCAACGACGTCGACGGCCGCATTGCCGAGGCAAAGGCCGAGGTGCTGGCCGCCGCTGCCCGGGTCGGGCGCCGGAACGGACTGCCCGAGGACTGGCTGAACGAGAAGGCGGCGCTGTTCCTGCCGGAGACCGCCGACGAGCGGGCGGTGACGATGTTCAACAGCCCCGGGCTGGTGGTGACCGGAGCGTCCGCCGAGCACCTGCTTGCAATGAAGATGCTCGCCGGGCGCGACGTCGACATGGACGACATCGCCCACCTGGGAAACGTGCTGCGGATCAGCACGGGCCGCGCGGCCGAGCGCATCTACGAGACCGTCTACCCGGGCATGCCGCTGCCTGGCACCACCCGCCAGCGGGTGGCCGACGCGCTGGCCGACGCGCGTGCCAAGCGCGGCGAAGCCCCGGCGCTGCTGCGCCTGCGGTCGGCGGGCCGGCTTGAAGGCAAGGGCACCGAGGGCCGGAGGTACGACGCGATCGAGCGGCAGGACGCCGTGGGGCGAACCGTGGTCGAGCTCAGCGTGAGCGACCCGGCGGCGGACGCGGGGGAGGATGCCGCGAGCGGCAGGCCGCTGGGAGCCGCTGCCGATCCGATCCGAACGGTGGAAGAAGCCGCGAGGCTTGCCACCGAGTACGAGATGGCCGCCGAGGGAAGAGCCGGCGGCGACACGAGGCCCGCGATCGTGCTGAGACCAATCGAAGTGTTCGAGGCCGAGGGGGAGCGCAACCGCCGCTACGAGGCCCGCTGGGTCGGCGCGGGCGGCACGGACCGGCGGCTGGAGGTGAGCGTCATCGACCCTGCGGCCGCCGAAGACGACGGAACGGCACGCCGGCGGCCTGTGCCGACGTCGAGGGGCGAGGGGGTCGGACACTCCATCGCCGAGGCCGAAGCCGCCATCAACCGCTACGAACAGAAGGCCGCGGCCTCACGACGCTAGTGCCCGAACCGCCCGGATCGACAAGGATGCAGCATACCGGTCGTGTCGTGACCGTCAGCGTTCACGAAGCCAAGACGCATCTCTCCCGGTTGCTGCAGCAGATTGCCGCCGGAGAAGACGTCATCATCACAAGGTCGGGCCAGCCGGTGGCGCGGCTCGTGCCGATTGACGAGACTCGGCCCGTGTTCGGGATCGACGAGGGGCGTTTCGTCGTCCCCGACGACTTCGACGATCCGCTCGACGAGGAGTTGCTGCGCGCGTTCGAAGGGCGTACCGCTGGACGGGATTCCCGAGAATAGCGTTCCGGGAGCTACCCATCACGCATGCCCACGCGCTCGCGGTCGGCGTGCTGCCGCCTCACCATCGTGATCGGTTCGACCGCGTGCTGGTTGCCCAAGCGCGGATCGAGGGCTTGACGTTGGTCACCGCCGACTCGACGTTCGCCCACTACGATGTCCGTCTCATCCGGGTCTGAGCGATCGTCGGCCCGTCCGTGCTCGGCGTCTGGTCTGCTCGATGGCGCCGACCCTCCGGTCGGACCGCCGAATCAGTGGCGACGCATTCGGCATCGCCGCGAGCGGGCGCGAGCCGGAAGCGGGTCGTGCCGGTCCGGCTCAAGCCGCCCGGGGTTCGGATACGATCCGCCCTCGTGCCTGCGGATGACGGTCGTGACCCCGTTCTGAGTGGTTCGCAGATGGAAGCGTTGCTGCGCGAGCCGCTGGTGCGCTGGCCCGAGGTGTCCCCGGTTGCGGTGCGAGAGAGCGTCGAATCGGTCCATGGGGTGGGAGCGGCAATCCTGGCGGTCGCCGTGGACGCCGCAAGTCCGAACCAGAGCGATCTCACGGAGCAGGTCATCGCGGCGTTGTCGGAAGCCGTCGCGGGCACGTATCCTGCTTGGCTGCCGGAAGCGGAACACTTGGCGGGGCCCGGCGGCGCGGGATTGGCCGCCGTGCGCGCGATTTGCGAACGAGTAGCCGGCGGCACGGACCTGTTCGGTCCGTTTCTCGTTGCGGTGGCGGAGGCGTCGCTGTGCGGGCGGCGGGTCGGAGTGGCCGAGTTCGCGCAGGAGACGGTTGTGCGCGAGGCCCGGAAGCTGATCCTCCGCGCCTACGGGTATGAACGCTTGGTCGTCATGATCGAGCTGACGGGCACCTGGAGCAGCGCGCAGATCGAAGTCGCGGAAGCGAACGCGCTCTGGCTCGCCGGGCCCGGCGAGCTGACCGTATGGCTCTTCGGGGCTTCGACCGCGTGCATGGCGCGAGTGCCCCGTTCTTCGCTGTACGACCGGGTACCGGCATCGGATCCGCCGGCTGTGCCGCGCGCCGCGTACCTGACGCCGTTGCGGGGCCGGCCCAACGCGTTCAGCCAGGCGGAGATGCACCTGGAGGCGCATCTCTCACGTTCCCCGTGGGCCACGGGTCGCGCCTGGAACCAGACCTGGTCGTCGGGTGTACTGGCCAACTCCATCCGGGTCGATCTCATCTGGGCTCAGGAGAAGTGCGTCGTCGAGCTCGATGGTCCCGACCACCTGAACACCGACAAGTACGCCGCCGACCGAGTGCGCGATCGCGCGCTGCAGCGCGAGGGGTTCATGGTGCTTCGATACACGAACGACGAGGTGCTCGACGATGTGGCGCGCGTCCTCGGCGAGCTCGAACGATTCCTGGAGGAGCGGCGGCGGTCTACGACAGGGGAGACGTGAGATGACGTATGGGATTCCGGAGCGCGCCGTGATGATCGCGCTGATGGCTCTCAACAGGGAGACGCGGAACGCGGACCTCAAGGAGCGCTATCGGCTCGACCTGAAGAAGGCCGCGCGCGACAAGCTCAACCGGGCGGGACTCCTCCAGAGCCGCAGGGTTCCGGGCAAGGGCTTTGCCCACGAGTTGACGGATGCCGGCTGGGCCTGGGTAGTGGCCGAACTCGACGCAAAGACGCCGCCTCGGGCCGGCTCGGCCGGCGGTGCGCTGTACGCGCTGCTCAACGGTCTGAAGGTCGCACTCGAGGCGCGGGGGATGGTGATTCAGGAGCTGTTCGCCCCAGCGGCCGCGGGTCCCGCCGCCTCGCTCCCGGATCGGATTCGGCAGGCCTACCGCAACCTGGCATCTCGACCGTGGGATTGGGTGGAACTGCGTGATCTTCGGACGCAACTCGGCGACTGGCCTCGCCGTGAGGTGGATCTGGAGATCGTACGGATGTTCCGCGAGAAGGACGTCAATCTCACGCTGCACGAGGACCTGCGTCGGCTCACGGCGGCCGACCGGGATGCGGCGATCCGGATCGGCGTGGACGACATGCACTTAATCAGCATGGAGTGAGCGTTGTGGAGTCAGAACTGGGAGCACTCCGGCACGTCGCATTCCGTACGACGACCGCCGGCAACGACATTTGGCGCGACGACGTCGTCCACGTCGACGGCATTCATGCGTCGGTGTTCGGCCAAGTCCTGGATGCGCTCGCTTGGCTGCGCAACGACGTGCCGGTCAGCAACTTGGTCATCCAGGGACGGCCGGGAATCGGCAAGTCGCACTTTCTGGGACGCGTTCGCCATGCGGTAATCGAGAAGGGCCAAGTCTTCGTTCTCTTTCAGCCGAGCACCGCGCGCCGGTTCTGGGACAGTCTGGCGCTCGCCTACGTGGATGCGCTGCATCGCGAGGTAGGTGAAGCTGGGACCCAATTGCGTGCCGTTCTCCACGGTCTGGGCGATGCGATGGGGCTGCAACGAGCAGACACCGAGAACCTGGTGGCGGGAACCTTCGACCGCACGCACTTGAAGGACGTTCGTCGAAGCTTGCAGACGCATCTCGGTCGCCGGCCCGGGGATCGGGTCGCCGTGGATGTGGCGCTTGCGCTCATCCTGACCAACAGCGAGGACTTTGGTCACCAGGACGTTGGCGACGCGCTGCTCCAGGGGCTGGAAGTCGGTGTTGACGAGGCGAGCGCGCATTCCATCCGCGCGAGCCAGATTCCGTGCCGGGAGGTCGTCGGCGCGTTCGACCGCCTGATAGGCGCCGCGGGGTGTACGACCTTGGTGGCGGTCGATCAACTCGACGGGCTCGTCGCGCTGGGGCGGTCGCTTGCCAGCGCCGAGGAGCAATTGCTGCTCGATCAGGTGGCGAGCGGACTCATGGATCTCGCCCAGGACGTGCAGCACTCGCTGATCGTCGTGTCGTGCTTGATCGACAGTTGGACGCTGATCCGCGAGCAGGCCGTCGCGTCTGCGCACCATCGGTTTCCGACGGTCGCCCAACTCCGCGAGATTCCGTCGGCGGAGGTTGGGGAGGAGCTGGTGGCCGCGTACCTCCGAGCGGCCTACGCTCGTGCCGGGTTTACGCCCCCGTATCCGACCTGGCCGGTGCGGACGACTGCCTTCGCTGACGCGCCCCTGTTCTCGCCGCGCAGCCTGATCAATGCGGTTCAGGACCACTGTGCGCGTTGTCGGGAGAACGGTCGCGTCACCGAGTTGGAACAGTTGCCGAACGAGCCCCCGCAGGGTTCGGGCACTCCGACACCTAAAATGCCGCCCGACCCCGAGCTTGACCGGCGGTTCAGCCAGTTGGTGCGGCAGGCGGATGTCGCCGATGTTCTCGACGAGAAGCAGGTGGACGCTGGTCTGCCTGCGCTGCTGCGGGCCGGCCTGACGGCCTGGGCGGAGGAGAACGCCGCGACGGGTGACTTCTCGGTGGATCCGCCGCTCGGACGGAACCCCTCGTTGCATGCCCGGCTGCGGCGCATAGTCGATGCGGACACCGATGATGAAGTGCATTGGTCGTTTCGAGCCGTGCTGAACGACAACGCGGTGGCGGCGCTGCACCGGCTGCGGGCCGCCGTGACGGCGTCCGGGCTCGATCTCTCGGGGGAGCGGAGGCGGCTGTTCATCCTGCGCAACGCAACGTGGTCGCAGGGCAGGAAGACGCGTCAGGCGCTCGACGCGTTCGAGGCGCACGGCGGCGCCGTCGTGAAGCTGCTGGAGGCTGACCTCAAGGTGTTCCGGGCCTTGCAACAGCTCCTCGAAGAGCAGCCGAAGGGGCTCGCCGCATGGCTGGGAGCGCATCGACCCGCGAGCGGAACGACACTGCTCGCTCCCCTGAGCCCGGAGCCTGCCGGCACCGGTGGGGCGTCTGCTTCGGCCGAAGCCGAGGCGCCATCCCCGGCCGAGGTGCCATCCCCGGTCGAGGCGCCGCCCAAGATCGCTGCACCGTCCCAGGCCGCCGCGGCGCCCAAGGAGGCCGACGAGGACTCCATTCTCATCGGCATCGCCGAAGGCACGGGTCGACGCGTGACCGTGCCGCTCGAGGACCTCCGGCGCCACACGGTGATCTTCGCGGGCTCCGGCTCCGGCAAGACCGTTCTGATCCGCCGGCTCGTGGAGGAGTGCGCGCTGAAGGGCGTTTCGGCCGTCGTCCTCGATCCGAACAACGACCTGGCGCGGCTCGGTCTGCCGTGGCCCGAGCCTCCCCGGGGTTGGCTCGACCGCGACGCGGAGCGGGCGGCGAGCTACCTTCGCGACACCGAGGTCGTCGTGTGGACGCCGCGCCTGACGACGGGACGCCCGCTCTCGTTCGCACCGTTGTCCGGCCTCGGCGACGTGGCCGATGATGCCGACGAGTTCGAGATCGCGCTCGACAACGCCGTCGCCTCGCTGGTTCCGCGCTCGGGTCTGCCCGCATCCGGCGCCAAGCTAAGCCAGGGCCGGGCCGTGCTGAAGGAGGCCCTGGGCGCCTACGTGCGGCGCGGCGGCGGGGTCCTCAAGGAGTTCCTCGGCTACCTGTCGGCATTGCCGGCGGGCGTCAGTCGGCTCGCCAGCGGCGAGAAGATTGCGGCGGACGTCGCCCAGACGCTGCTCGCCGAGACCGTGAACGACCCCCTGCTGGGTGGTACCGGCGAGGCCGTCGATCCATCGGTCCTGCTCCGGCCGGCGAGCGGCCGACGCGCCCGTATTTCCGTGATCAGCCTCGTCGGACTGCCGAACGACGAGCAGCGGCAGCAGTTCGTCAATCAACTGCAGATGGCGCTCTTCGCCTGGGTCAAGAAACACCCCGCCGGCGACCGGCCGCTGGGCGGCTTGTTCGTCATGGACGAAGCACAGACCTTCGCACCGTCGGCGGGCCGTACGGCCACCACGGCCAGCACCCTCGCCCTCGCCTCCCAGGCACGGAAGTACGGACTCGGCCTGGTCTTCGCCACGCAGGCGCCGAAGGGGCTGCACAACCAGATACCGGGCAATGCGACGACGCAGTTCTTCGGCCTGCTCAATGCGCCCGCGCACATCGCGGCTGCCCGGGAGATGGCCGCGCAGAAGGGCGGCAATGCGCAGGGCATCGCCCGCCTGCGGGCCGGCGAGTTCTTCGCGGCAAGCGACGCCGTGGCGTTTCAACGGGTGCGCAGCCCGATGTGCCTGAGCCACCACCCGCGGAGCCCGATGACCCAGGAAGAGGTCCTGGAGCTTGCACGCGCGAGGACTACAGATCCCGAATAGGCTCTCCGGCGTACGCTGCTGCGGCCGCGAACCGTGCCTCAATCTCCGGCCCGCGCCGTCGAGGATTCTCGCGCCGCCGCCGGCGAGGCGTCCGGGACGAGGGGCCGCGCCGGCACCCCCACGTAGACACGGCCGCCGTCGAGAGTCACGTGCTTCGGCACGAGGCTCAGCGCGCCGATCTGCACGTCGGGACCGATGGTGACGCCGATGCCGATCACCGATCCGAGTCCGACCGTCACGTGGTTTCCCAGCCGCACGGACGCGGTCTTCACGATGCCGCCCTCCACGGTGTGGCCCGACAGGTGGACGTCGCCGCCGATCACGACGTCGTCGCCGAACTCGAGCAGGTTGTGGTCGCTCACCCCCAGGCTGTTCACGTATACCCGGCGCCCCACGCGGGCGCCGTTCAGCCGCAGGTAGGCGCTCCAGATGGGCGTCCCGCGGAAGAGCGTTCCCGCGAACAGGCGGACGATATGGATCGCCACCATGTAGCGCACCCAGTCCAGCAGCGGCCAGTCGAGATCCGCAAGCCGGATGTGAGCGTTCGGCCGCGTCCGCCAGCCCGTCACGCGGGTCGCGGCCGCGGATCCGAACATCAGGGCGATCGCGAACAGGGCGTAGGATGGGACGACGGCGAAGCTCACGGCAGCCGCCCGTGCGACGGGGTTGTCGGCAGTCCACGCCAGCAGCGGTCCCCACACGGCCACGACCGGCAGGATGGCCAGGCCGCACACGATCGATTGGACGATCACGAGCGTCGCTACCGTCCAGGCGATACGCACGCCGCCGCCGGCTCTTCTCGCGCGGCGGGTTCGGGGCGTACGTCCATGGTCGGGCTGGGGCGTGGACATCGGAAACGCTCTCGTGGTCGGCCGGACTCATCTGACAACCGCGGGCGGCCCGTGTCAAGCGGTAGATAATCCGCAATTGCGGCGCCGTGAACACGGCGCCTCTCGCGTGCGTCGAAGCAGGCAGGAGAACGGCTTGATAGAGGTCGAGGATCTGCACAAGAGCTACGGCGACCTGGTCGCCGTCGACGGCGTCAGCCTCGTCGCCGGCGAGGGCGCGGTCTTCGGGCTGCTGGGACCCAACGGAGCGGGAAAGTCGACCACCATCGGCTGCATCTGCGGCCTGCTGGCCCCGTCGTCGGGGCGCGTCCGCGTCCTGGGGCACGACGTGGCGCTCGACCCGCGGGCGGCGAAGGGGTGCCTCGGCGTCGTGCCGCAGGAGCTCGCGCTGTACGAGGACTTGAGCGCCGCGGACAACCTCGGTTACTGGGGAGCGGCCTACGGCCTGCGCGGGCCGGCGCTGCGGCGGCGGGTGGGCGAGGTGCTGGAGCTGACCGGGCTGCTCGACCGCGCGCGGGAGCCGGTGAAGAAGTACAGCGGCGGCATGAAGCGGCGCCTGAACTTCGGTTGCGGGATCGTGCATCGGCCCCGCGTGCTCCTGCTCGACGAGCCCACCGTCGGCGTGGACCCGCAGAGCCGCGTGCGTCTGCTCGACTTGGTGCGCGCCGAGGTGGCCGCCGGCACCTGCGTTCTCTACACCACCCACTACATGGAAGAGGCGCAAGAGCTGTGCGACCGGCTCGCGATCATGGACCACGGCCGTCTGCTGGCCGCCGGCACGCTCGACGAGCTGCGCGCGATGGTCGGCGAGCGGGACCTGCTCCGGCTGACCGGCGCCTTCGATCCGGAGTCGGCGCGCCGCGCCGTCGATGCGCTCGACGACGTCGACGCGGTGAGCATCGAGACCGGCGCCCTGCTGCTGGCCGCCGGCTCCGCCTCGCGGCGCCTGCCGGCGATTCTCGGGGCTGTCACGGAAGCGGGCGGCCAGGTCGGCGAAACCACCCTGAGCCGGCCCAGCCTCGAGAGCCTGTTCATCAAGCTGACGGGACGGGAGCTGCGCGAGTGAACGGGCGCTTCATCGGCATCACGGCGGCCAAGGACCTGCGCCGGCGCCTGGCGGACCCGGCGGCCCTGGTCATGTGGTTCGGGCTGCCGCTGGCCATCGGGGCGATGATCGTGGCCCTGAGCTCCGGCGGCGACGGCGCCGGGCCGCGCGGCCGGCTGCTGGTGGCGGACGAAGACGAGTCGTTCGTCAGCGGGATGCTCGCCGGGGCCGCCGGCCAGGGGCCGCTGGGGGAGCTCTTCGACCTCACGCCCGTGGATCGCGACGAGGGCCGGCGGATAGTCGACGCCGGCGACGCCAGCGCGCTGCTGATCCTGCCGGCCGGGTTGCAGGAGGCGGTTCTCGGGGAGGGGACGGTCGAGATCCGGCTCGTCACGAATCCCGCCCAGCGGATTCTTCCCGGCATGCTGGAGGAGGCGCTGGAGATCGTCGTCGAGGCGGCGTTCTACGGCGAACGCGTGCTCGGCGAGCCGGCCCGCCGCATCGCGGACGGTCCGCCTCCGGACAGCGACTTCTTCTCCAACGACACGATCGTCGAGCTGAGCACGACCATCAACACGCGCGTGCGGGAGCTCGGCGACACGCTGGCGCCGCCGGTGCTGACCGTCGAGCACGTCGCACCCGACGAGTCCGACGCGTCCGGCACACCGGGTTTCGGCGACCTGGGCCTCATCGTGCTCCCCGGCGTCATCTTCATGTCGATCCTGTTCATCGGGCAGGGCCTCAGCAGCGACGTCTGGGAGGAGAAGCGGTTCGGGACGTTGCGCCGCGCGGTGTTCGCGCCGCCGTCGATGAGCGCCTTTCTCGCCGGGAAGCTGCTGGCCGGCGCGGGGCTCGTCGGCGCCGTCGCGCTGGTCGGCATCGCGGTCGGGGTGGTCTTCTTCGACCTGCCGCTGCCGCACGCGCCGCTGGCGATTGTCTGGACGACGTTCGCCGGCGTGGCGCTGCTCGTCTACTTCGTGCTGCTGCAACTCGTCGCCTCCAGCCCGCGGGCGGGCAACGTGTTGACGACGCTGGTCGTGTTCCCGGCCATGATGCTGGGCGGCTCGTTCTTTCCCTTCGAGGCGATGCCGGCGTGGATGGCGGCGATCGGGCGTTGGACGCCGAACGGGATCGCGGTGGTCCGCCTGAAGGAGATCGTGGCGGCCGCGCCGGACGCAGCGGGCCTGCTGACGGCGGCGCTGGCCATCGGCCTGCCCGCCCTCGCCGCGGGCGCCCTCTGCGGGCGGCTGCTGCGCGGCGCCTTCCTGATGCGTTGAGCGGGTGACGAGATGATGTGGCGGGACGTCCGGTTCATCGCGGGGCGCGACCTGGCGATGCTGATCCGCGAGCGCGAGATGGTCCTGTGGACCTTCCTGATGCCGATCGTCTTCTTCTACTTCCTCGGCACCGTGACGGGCGGGTTCGGGACCCCGGATCCCGATCGGCCCGACGCTCTCGCTCTCGTCGGCGCGGAGGAGGGCGGGTTCCTGGTCGACGAGCTGACCCGCCGGCTCGAGGATCAGAACTTCGCCGTGGTGCGGGCGTCTCCGGACGAGGCCGCGCGGTACGCGCGCCGGTTGACGCTGCCCGCGCCCGCCGACGGCTACGACGGCCTGACGGCCTCCATCCTGGACGGGCACCAGGCGGTACTCGCGTTCGAGCGCCGCGGCGAGGACCTCAACCGGCAGTACGACCAGTTGCGCGTGGGGCGGGCCGTCTACACGGTGCTGGCCGACCTGGTCGCCACCTCGATCCAGGACGGCGGGGCGTCGCCCGAGGCGTTCGAGGCGCTGGCCGCGGCGCCGCGCCACGTGACGCTGCAGGTCGCCCCGGCCGGCCGGCGCGAGATACCGCCGAGCGGCTACTCGCAGGCCATTCCGGGCACGATGGTCATGTTCACGATGCTCGTGCTGATGGGCGGCGCGGTCCAACTGGTGATCGAGCGCGAGCAGGGCCTGCTGCGCCGCCTGGCCGCGGCCCCGATCCACCCGGCGTCGGTCGTCGCCGGCAAGTGGCTGGCGCGCATGACGCTCGGCCTGGTGCAGATCGGCTTCGCCATGCTCGTCGGCCGCGTGCTGTTCGGGATGGACTGGGGCGCGGCGATCGGGATGGTGGGAGTGATCCTGTTCGCCTGGGCCGCGTTCAACGCCTCGCTCGCGCTGCTGCTGGCCAACGTCGCGCGCAGCAAGAGCCAGATGGAGGGTATCGGCGTCATCGGCACCATGGCGCTGGCGGCGCTCGGGGGTTGCTGGTGGCCGATCGAGATCACGCCCGGCTGGATGCAGTCGCTCGCGGGGTTCCTGCCCAGCGGCTGGACGATGGACGCGCTCCACCTGCTGGTGAACTTCGGTTACGGCCCGGCCGCTGCGATTCCCCACATCATCGCTCTGGCGACCGGCGCGCTGGTCTGCGGCGCGGCGGCGGCGCGGACGTTCCGTTACCAGTAGCAGGGAGGCGCCTGCAGGCGAGCCCGCGAGACTCGAAGCGGCCCGGGGCGTGTCTCCGAGTGCGGCCGGGGCGGCAGACGCGGCCCGGCTCGCCCGGCTTCACCGTTTCGGGCTACAGTCTCTCGCGATGAGACTGCCGACCTTGAACTTCCTCTCCTTCGAGAGCCGCACCAGACACCCGGCCGCCCTCCTTTGGTTCGCAGCGTTCATCGCCCTGCAACTGCTCGCGGTCTTTGCGCTCGTGCGATATTTCTTCCGATCGACCTGGGACCAGCAGGTGTCATCGGGCATCGGGGCGATCGTTCTCACGGGCCTGGTTTGCAGTCTGCTGCTCTGTTTCGCGGAATACTTCTTTCACCGCTACCTGCTTCATATCGAGACGGTGAGGTTCCTGCGCGCCTTCTGCACGAGTCACCTCACGCACCACAAGCTGACATCGATAGGCTTCGATGATGGGACGAAGACCGTTCGAAGCAAGTATCCGATCTGCGACGTGGCGCGCGACGACAAGGCCACGTTCCCACCCTGGGGCTTGATTCCCGCCTTCGCCGCGTTCACGCCGTTCTTCGCGCCCTTCGCCTTCTCGTTCCCGCACATCCCGATACTCATCGGCGGGTACGCCGCCATTGCGATCGCCCTGTTTCTGTACGAGACCGTCCACGTTGCCCATCACCTGCCGTACGATGCCTGGTGGAAGCCGAAACTGAACAACCGGACGTTCGGCAGGGTGTGGCGTGCGGCGTACGGATTCCATCAAGCCCATCACGCGAACTACCGGTGCAACCTGAACGTGGCCGGGTTCTTCGGCATCCCGGTCGCGGACCTGCTGTTCGGCACGTACAAACAGCCGGACGAACTCCTGCTGGACGGTGCGCCGGCGACGAAAGAGGATGCCCGCAAGCTCACTCCTCAGCCCCGCTGGCCGGTCGGCTGGCTGGACCGGGTGGTCTTCAAGAGACGACGCTGGATGTCGAAGAGAAACTGAGACGCGCGGGGAGGACGACGTCCATTCGAGGGAGACCTGTGAGGGCAAGCGTGTGTTCGGCGTCGTCCGCATCCGTCGCCGTGGTGCTGGCCGCGGTGCTCGGCGTGGCCGTCTCGGCCCAGGAGGCGCCGACGACGGCCTGGGGCGATCCCGACCTGCAGGGAATCTGGGTCGGCTCGACGCTGACGCCGCTGGAACGGCCGCCGGAGTACGAGGGTCGGGAGTTTCTGCGCGAGGAGGAGGTCGCGGCGCTCGAGAACGCCGCGCGCGTTCATGAGGAACGCCTGCTGGCGCGGCCCGCGGCGCCGGCGCCGCCCCGGGGGGGGGGGGCCACCCCGCCCGCCCGCCCCCCCGGCGCCGCCGCCCCCCCGCGCGGCCCCGGGCCGCCCCGGGGCGCCCCGGGGCGGTCGTGGGAGTTAGT
>VXME01000020.1 GCA_009861545.1 Acidobacteriota bacterium
GTCGACGAACCAGTCGCCCGCCGCCCCGGACCCCGCCCCCGCATCCACGAGGCCGGCGCCCGCGTCGCCGCCCCCCGATTCGCCGCAGCCGGCGGCCAGCGCGACACAGATTCCCAGCAACGCGGCCCGTATCGTCACTACGGCTTGGCAGTCTAGGAGCTTGCGCCGCAGAAAGCAACGAAGTGCGTTCTACGGGCGTCGGCGCCTGGAAGCTCACAGCGGCGACCGGCTCGGACGCCCCTGTTCGTAGCGCGCGAGGTTGGCGGCGAGACCGCGCGCGCGGGGCGCCTGCCCCGCCTGCTGCGCCGCCGCGATGGCGCGCCGCTGCCAGGTCGCCGCCTCGTCGTACCGTCCCAGCTCGGCGTACACCATGGCCCGGGTCTCGTACGTCTCGATGCTCGTGTCTCCGCGGAGCCGCTCGTCCATCAGCGCCAGCGCGCGCTCGCCGTCCCGCACCCGCGCGTCGGGCGCCGCCGCCAGTACCCGCAGCAGCAGGTTGGTCAGCAGCGCATGGCCGGGGTGCACGAGCTGCGCCCGCTCGAGCCAGTCGCGCGCCTCCCGATGCCGTCCGAGCTGGACGAGCGCCACCCCCCGCCCCATCCACGCCTGGTCGGAGGCCGGATCCGCCTCGACCACTCGGGCGAACTCCTCGGTGGCGTCACCGAGCCGCCCGGCGAGGCTCAGCGTGTCGGCCAGCGCCATCCGCGCGTCCACGTAGCCGGGACGGCGCTCGATCGCGGCCTCGTAGCGCGCGATGGCCTCGCCGTAGCGGCCGTCCCGCGCCAGCAGCTCGCCAAGGCTGAAGTGCGCGTCGGCGAGGTCCGGCGCCACCGCCAGCGCCGCCTCGAACTGCGCCGCCGCGCCGCGGATATCGCCCGCCATGCTCAGCGCCACGCCGAGACGGTGCCGCAGGGTCGGATCGTCGGGCGTCAGCGCGAGGCCGTCCCGGAACGCCTCGGCCGCCTCGGCGTGACGGCCCGCGCTCAGTGCACGCGATCCGCGCCGCTCGTGGGCCAGCGGGCTGTCCAGCAAACCGGTCGACTGCTGGAGCAACGGGTCGGGCAGCGCGGGCGCCCCGCCGCCCCGCTGCCGCAGATACTGCTCGGCCAGCTCCAACCGGCCGAGATCGCGGTACGCCATGCCGAGGCTGTAGTGGAGGCTCGTCGCCGCCGGGTCGACGGCCAGGGCGCGCTCCAGGTAGGTGACGGCGCGCGCCGCGTCGCCGCCCGCCAGCGCGGCCCGACCGATGCCGGCGAGGACCGCGGGCGAGGCAGGCTGCAGGGCCAGGGCCCGGTCGTACACCCCCTCGGCCGCCGCCGGCTCTCCCTGATCGAGGTACATCTCCCCGAGCCAGACCAGGGCCGGCAGGTTCGAGGGATCGAGCGCGGCCACGTGGCGGAAACGCTCGAGCGCCCGTCCCCGCTGTCCCGTCAACTGGTACAGGTGCGCCAGGTAGTACGGCCAGCGCACCGCGTCCGGCGCTCCCGCCTGCGCGTGCAGGTAGGCGTTCTCGGCGGCCTCGTAGAATCCCACCGCCTGCAGCACCAGCCCGAACTCGCCGTATGCCTCCGCCAACGCAACCGGTGACGCTGCTCCGTCACCCTCGAGCGCAAGCACGGCCGCTTGCCGCCCGCGGACCTGATCCTGCACCGCCGGCTCGAGCCCCGCCAGCCGGGGCAGCACGACCGGCGGAGGCGGCGTTTCCCCTGCCACCGAAGCCGGCTCGTCGGAAGCGGCGCAACCAGCGAGCGCCGCGGCGGCCAACGCGATCGAGATGGCGGCGATCATGGCTGCCGGCCTTCTCCTTCCGTCAGCGTCGTGTACCGCCCGCTCGGCAGGCCGTCCCATTCCTCGACGCCGCCGCTCGGCCAGATGACCCGCACGCTGGGCGAGCCCGCCCGTTCCCCCAGACCGACGATGACGCGCGGGTCGTTGGCCGACGCGTAGCTCCCGTCCGCGCGGGCGCGGCGCCAGCGCGTCGCGCCGTCCGGCATGACCACCTCCACCCGCGCCCCGAGCATGTCGCGCTGCGTCTCGCGTCCCACCAGCCGCAGGCCGATCCATCGGCGCCGGTGCCCGACCTCGTTGACGAGCAGACGCACCGGACCCGCGCCGTTGGCGATGAGCACGTCGGTATCCCCGTCGTTGTCGACGTCGCCGAACGCCGCGCCGCGGCTCACCTCCGACAGGGCGAACGCCGCGCCGGCGCGGGCCGTCACGTCCTCGAACCGCTCCCCGCCGCGGTTGCGGAACACCTGGTTCCGCTGCTGCAGGGCGAACGGGTTGTCCGGTCCGTACGCCTCCAGATCCAGCGTCACCGTGCCGTTGACCGCGATCACGTCCAGCCAGCCGTCGTTGTCGACGTCGAGCCACCCGGCCCCGAAGCCGGTGTAGGGCAGGCTGGCGGCGCGTATGCCCCGGCCCGCGCTCTCGTCCCTGAACATCCCGCCGTCGTTGACGTACAGGGTGCTTCCCTGGCCCGTCAGCTCGGTAATGAACAGATCCTCGTCGCCGTCGTTGTCGAAATCGCCGGCGTCGACGCCCATGTCGGCCTTGGCCACGCCGGTGGCGCCGAAGGCGGTACCCCACAGCAGCGCGCGGTTCCGGAAGGTGCCGTCACCCTGGTTGATCCACAACTGGTTGTCCTGCTGGTCGTTGGCGACGAACAGGTCGAGCCAGCCGTCGTCGTCGAAGTCGGCGGCCGACGCGCCGAGCCCCGGCCCGTACTCGCGTCCCATGCCGGCCTCGAACGTCACGTCGGCGAACGTGCCGTCGCCGCGATTGCGATACAGGCGATCCGGCTGCGGCGGACTGACCTCCGGGGGACAGTAGTCGGCCGGGCCCGACTGCGCGTAGCACTGCCAATGGGTCTCGATGCTGTAGTTCAGGTAGTTGCCGACGAAAAGGTCGAGCCGGCCGTCGCGGTCGTAGTCGAAGAAGGTGGCGGGCACGCTCAGACCGGCATCGCCGGTGCCGGTCTCCGCCGTGGCGTCGATGAACGTCCCGTCGCCCCGGTTGCGAAACATCTGGTTCGGCCCGAACCGCGTGGTGTAGATGTCGATCCAGCCGTCGTTGTCGTAGTCGCCGGCGGCCACTCCCATGCCGTACCCGCGGGAGGCGATGCCGGCCTCCCCGGTCACGTCGGTGAACGCCAGCCGCCCGTCGCCCCCGGGTCCCGTGTCGAGATCGTTACGGAAGAGGCGGTCCCCGGGAGGCTGGTCCGGGGGCGGCGCCAGTAGCGCCTCACCGTCCCCGAGCGTCCCTCCCTGCACGACATAGACGTCGAGGTCGCCGTCGTTGTCGTAGTCGAGGAACCCGACGCCGGGCCCCATCATCTCCGGCTGGTAGAAGCTGCCCGTCATCCCGTTGGCGTGGACGAAATCGAGCCCCGACTCCGCGGCCCGGTCGACGAACCAGTCGCCGTCGTGCTCGATGGGCAGAACCGCGGGAGCGCTCGTCCCGGCGGTCTCGCGAGGAGCTGTCGTTTCCGCCCCGCAGGCGGCCAGCCAACCGGCAAGAGCCAGCCCCCCCGCGTGGCAAGCGCACCGTACGGTCATCGTGTCATGGTAGATCGACCCACCCGATCAGCCGCAACCGACGGCCCGATGGCACGCATCATGCGTCTTTTCCCAAGCATCGAATCGCGCCGCGGCCTCGTTGCCCCCCGGCGGCGCACGTGCAATCATTTAGGCGCGGGCAACAACCCGAGCCCGGAGAAGACCGCAGCATGCAGTTCTTCCGCAACATCTGGCCCGTCGTCGTCATCGTCGCCACCATCGCCGGCGCCGCCTGGACCGCGGCCTGGAGCGTCAGAGACTTCATGACGACACAGATCGCCGCGAGTGAAGCCCGCCTTTCGGCGCAGATCGCAGCCACCGAGACCCGGCTGACGGCGCGAGTCGCGACGACCGACAGCCGCCTCACCGAACAGATCGCGGCGACCGACAGCCGCCTAACCGAACGGATCGCGGCGACCGACAGCCGCCTAACCGAACAGATCGCGGCGACCGACAGCCGCCTCACCGAACAGATCGCGGCGACCGACAGCCGCCTCACCGAACGGATCGTGGCGACCCACAACCGGCTTGCCGCGCAGATAGCTACGACCGACAACCGCCTTGCCGGGCAGATTGCCGCGACCCACGATCAGCTCACCGCGCAGATTGCTGCGACCGACGACCGGATCCCCACTCTCGATGACCGGCTCACGGCGCAGATTGCGGAAGCCGAGACCCGTCTCACCGAACAGATCGGTGAGCTCCGCGTGCTGATCGTCGACCACCTCGAAGCTCACGCCAACCCCCGTTGACCGGCTGCACGCTGCGCGAGACCGCCGGGGGCCACACCCGGATCTCGACCCACGCTGTGCGCCCAAAAAGGACGGGCCGGGAAGCACCCGGCTTCCCGGCCCTGAAATCGACCGGTCGCGCGTGGTCACGCGCGACCGCGGTCGGACGAGTCCCCTACCAGTAGAGGTGCGTCGCGAACTGCAGGAACCGGCCCTGGATGGTCCGGCGCGGCCTGCCGAGCCCGCTGCCGTAGCGGTTGGTCGCCTCGAGGACGGGACCGGAGTTGAGCATGTTGTAGATGTCCGCCTGCACGTTGAGCCGCCGGCCGCTACCCATCTCGAACACCTTGCGGATCGAGATGTCGAACTGCTGCAGCCGATCGAGATACGTCGACCCGGGCGGCATCAGGGGAATGAACGGGCTTCGCGTGAATGCGACACCCGCCTCCTCGATCGCCGAGCTGGGTACCGAGTAACCGACGTTGCCCAACGCCAGCAGGCTGCCCCACAGGTTGCCGCCGCCGTTCAGACCCGACGCGCTGTCGCCCGAGAAGCTGGTCGTGGCGAGCAGCTCGCGCGGGTTGTACGACTGGAACGTCGCGCTGAACTGGAAGTCACCCGGCAGCGGCACCGTGCCCGACAGCTTGAACTCGTTCAGCCACGGCACGTTGTAGGCGGCCCCAACGTCCTGGCCGGTCAGCGGGCTGACGCCCGACCGATCGCAGAACAGCAGCTTGTTGGGATCGTCCTGCGAGTCGCAGCGGGTGATGACGTTCCGCTCCAGCGTCCACGCGCCGAAGACGGTCGTCCCGTTCGGCAGCCGGGCGTTGAAGCCGCTCTCGAAGCCCTCGTAGGCCTCGTCGTAGCCCGTGCTCGAGTTGGTGTTGGTGTAGACCCGGTCGGGCGTCCGTCCCTGCGCCTCCGGATTCAGGACGTACACCGGCAGCGTACCCGGCACGGTGCTGCCGTTCGTCGTGCACCCGAAGCCGCCGGAACCGGGGGTGCCGGCCGTGGCGCAAGGATTCGCGAACGAGAACAGCGTGTAGTCCGACAGCGAGATCGCTCTGTCCACGAGCAGGATTGCGCTCTGGGTGTCGCGGCGATAGTAGTTGAAGCTGGTCGACAGGCCCGGCAGCAGCTCGCGCTCGATCCCGATATTGGTCAGGGCCGACCACGGACGACTCAAGTTCGGATCGAGTACGGGCGTCGAGGTCCCCTGGCCGAAGTCCGCGCTGGCGAGCCCGAGCTCCCAGTCCTGCACGTAATCGTCACCGTTGGTGCCGTGGTTCGGCACCGATCCGGCCTCCTTCGCCCCGCCCCAGTCGGTCAGGCCGGAGTTGCCGTACGCCACCGCGCCCAGGCCGGGCGAGATCATGTTCAGCTCGTCCATCGTGGCGCAGCGGTTCGAGGCGCTCCCGTGGCGGCTCGTGATCATCGCGCAGTCGAACCACGCGAGCCCCTGGCCCGTGACCTTGCCGGTGGCCAGTGCGCTGGCCAGGCTGTGGGTGATGGAGGAGTTGTAGCGTCCCCACGAGAACTTCAACGCCGTCGAGGCGTCGCCGAACAGGTCGTAGGCCAGGCCGAGCCGGGGTGCTATGTTCGACCAGTTCGGGATGTTGTCCTGGCCGTCCAGTATGGTCGGCTGCGTGAACCGCGTTCGCAGCAGACGTTCCGTCGGCTCGACCGTCCCCACGATGTTCTCGATCCGGAGGCCGAGGTTCAAGGTCAGGCGGTCGATCGTCCAGGTATCCTGCACGTACCCCGACAAGTCCCGGTAGAAGAGGGAGTAGTCGACGTCCGTGTTGGCTCGGTTTATCTGGTACGGCACGCCGGCGCGATAGCGCTGCCGCAGCGAGCCGTTCCACTGCTCGGTCAGCCGGAAAGGCGCCCAACTGGACATGAAGCCGACCTTCAGGTTGTGCGACCCGGTGACGTACGACATCGACACGTTGGTGTTGAACCGCTCCACGTAGGCGAGCCGGTTGCCCCAGTGGTAGCGATCGAGGAAGTCGTTGGTCGTGTCGCGCCGCAGGGTGTTCGCGTAGAACGGGTGGATGCCGCCCCCGTCGACGCCGCTGCCCGGAAGCTGCGCGGCAAGGCCCGCATCGCCCAGGTGGGGGTAGCCGCCGACGCCCGGATAGCAGGGCGTCGCCACGCAGGTCGGCCAAGCCTGATCGAAGTTCTGCGTCTGCTTGCCGACGCCGCCGCCGCGCAGCCCCAGGCCCGGCCCGTTGGGGACGTCCGCCTCCTGATCGACGTTGCTCCAGTTGGCGACATTGGTGGAATAGCCCGCCTCGAGCAGGAGCCGGCTGCTCAGCGTCGACGTCCACTTCGCCGCGCCGATGTAGTACAGGGGCGAGCCGTGGTGGCGCGACGCGGTCGCGACGTCGGCGCGCGCGTCGTAGTCGTGGAAGCGCTGCTTGATGATGCGGTCGATGTAGGCCGAGAACTTGTTGTTCTGGGTGACCTGGTACGTCAGCCGCAGCAGCCCGCTGGTGATGCGGTCGTCGTTGATTCCCAGCCGCAGGCCCTCGGTGCCGTCCGGGTACTTGGCGTTCGCCATGTAGCGCGGCGCCGTGCCGTTTTCGTTCTTGTAGTAGCTGTCGGTGACCGGCACGTTGATGCTGAACCGGCGGGCGCTGCCGAAAAACCAGAACTTGTCGCGGATGAGCGGTCCGCCGTGGGCGACGTTCAGGTCGTAGACGTAGTCGATCGACTCGGTCGAGTTGA